>NZ_JBZXYT010000029.1:0-47703 GCF_059391765.1 Brachybacterium sp. SYSU DS0246
CGACGGGATCTCTCCCGTCGGCCCGCCCTCGGCGTGGCGCGTCGTGCGCGATCAGGCCTTGTCGGCCTGCTCGTCGTCGCTCTCAGCGGCCGTGTCCTCGGAAGCGGCCTCCTCGGAAGCAGCCTCCTCGGACGCGGTGTCGTCGGATGCGGTCGCCTCGGTGGCGGTGTCCTCGGCAGCGGCCTCGTCGGCGCTCTCGGTCCGGGACGCGTTCTTGGCGGCGCCCTCGGCCTCCTTCACCACGGCCTGCTTCGGGGAGTACTCCTCCTGGACGAGCTCGATCACGGCCATCGGCGCGTTGTCACCCTTGCGGGGGCCGATCTTCGTGATGCGGGTGTATCCGCCGGGACGCTCGGCGAACGTCGGGGCGATCTCCTCGAACAGCGAGTAGACGACGCCGCGGTCGCGGATGGTGCGCATCACGCGGCGACGCGAGGCGAGGTCGCCCTTCTTGGCGAAGGTGACCAGGCGCTCCGCGTACGGACGCAGGCGCTTGGCCTTCGACTCCGTCGTGGTGATCGCCTTGTGGCGGAACAGCTCGGTGGCGAGGTTGGCGAGGATCATCCGCTCATGCGAGGGGGATCCGCCGAGGCGCGCGCCCTTGGTGGGTGCAGGCATGGTCGTTCTCCTAGTTCAAATGAAGGTCAGTACTGGTCGCCGAAATCGTCGGAGTAGGACTCGATGGCCGACGGATCGAAACCGGCCGGGGAATCCTTCAGCGACAGCCCGAGGTCGGCGAGCTTGGCCTTGACCTCGTCGATGGACTTCTGCCCGAAGTTGCGGATGTCGAGCAGATCGGCCTCGGAACGGGCGGTCAGCTCACCGACGGTGTGGACGCCCTCGCGCATGAGGCAGTTGTACGAGCGCACCGTGAGGTTGAGGTCGTTGATCGGCAGTGCCAGATCGGCGGCCAGCGCCTGGTCCGTCGGCGACGGGCCGATCTCGATGCCCTCGGCCTCCTGATTCAGCTCGCGCGCCAGGCCGAACAGCTCCACCAGCGTCTTGCCGGCCGATGCCATCGCGTCGCGCGGGCTGATGGCCGGCTTGGTCTCGACGTCGACGATCAGCTTGTCGAAGTCGGTGCGCTGCTCGACACGCGTCGCCTCGACCTTGTAGGTCACCTTCAGCACGGGCGAGTAGATGGAGTCGACCGGGACCCGACCGATCTCCGCGTCGAGGCCCTTGTTCTGCGCAGCGGAGACGTAGCCGCGACCCCGCTCGACGGTCAGCTCGATCTCCAGGCGGCCCTTCTCGTTCAGGGTCGCGATGTGGAGGTCGGGGTTGTGGATCTCCACGCCGGCGGGCGGGGTGATGTCGGCAGCGGTGACCCGGCCGGCCTCCTCGCGACGCAGGTACATCACGACCGGCTCGTCGTTCTCCGAGGAGACCACGAGGTTCTTGACGTTGAGGATGATCTCGGTGACATCCTCCTTCACGCCGGGCACGGTGCTGAACTCGTGCAGGACCCCGTCGATGCGGATCGAGGTGACCGCGGCACCGGGGATGGAGGACAGCAGGGTGCGACGCATCGAGTTGCCGAGGGTGTAGCCGAAGCCCGGCTCGAGCGGCTCGATGACGAACCGGGAACGGTTCTCCGACACGACCTCTTCGGTCAGCGTGGGGCGCTGTGCAATGAGCACTGTGGATCCTTTCAGCGAGCGTCCGCCATATGACGCTCAGAAGGGGGCGATGGGCCTAGAGGATGAGTGGTGTCCAGGGTGCCGGGGCGGCGAGGGCCGTCCCGGCACGGGCGCCGGCCGCGCCGACGGGGCTGCGGCCCCGCAGCGGCCGGCGAGGTCAGACGCGGCGGCGCTTGGCCGGGCGGGTGCCGTTGTGCGGCTGCGGGGTGACGTCCTGGATCGAACCGACCTCGAGGCCGGCCGCGGTCAGCGAGCGGATGGCGGTCTCACGACCGGAGCCCGGGCCCTTGACGAAGACGTCGACCTTCTTCATGCCGTGCTCCTGCGCCTGGCGGGCAGCTGCCTCGGCGGCCATCTGCGCGGCGTACGGGGTCGACTTGCGCGAGCCCTTGAAGCCGACCTGCCCGGACGAAGCCCAGGAGATGACGGCGCCGACCGGGTCCGTGATGGAGACGATGGTGTTGTTGAACGTGCTCTTGATGTGGGCCTGGCCGTTGACGACGTTCTTCTTGTCCTTGCGGCGCGGCTTGCGCGCAGCGGCCTGACGGGTCTTGGTTGCCATGCGGCGGAACTCCTCTGGTGGGTTTCGGGTGCGCCGGATCCCTCAGCGGCGCGAAGTGGGTGCGGCGGAAGACGGACGCGATCCCACGGCGATGCCGTGGATCAGCGGGACTTCTTCTTGCCGGCGACGGTGCGCTTGGGGCCCTTGCGGGTGCGCGCGTTGGTCTTCGTGCGCTGACCGTGCACGGGAAGGCCGCGGCGGTGGCGCAGCCCCTGGTAGCTGCCGATCTCCACCTTGCGGCGGATGTCGGCTGCCACCTCGCGGCGGAGGTCACCCTCGACCCGGTAGTTGTTCTCGATGTGATCGCGGATCTTGACGAGATCGTCGTCAGTCAGCTCGCGCACGCGCTTGTCACCGGAGACGCCGGTTGCGGCCAGGGTCTCCAGGGCGCGGGTGCGTCCCACGCCGAAGATGTACGTCAGGGCGACCTCGAGGCGCTTCTCGCGCGGGAGGTCGACTCCCACCAGACGTGCCATGTGCATTCTCCTACTGTCTCGGAGGCCTGATCCGACACCTCGTCCTCGGGTCTGTTCCCGGGACGCCGCAGCCTCCGTACTGCGGGTGGCCGGCCCGTGGGCCGGTGGTGTCGACTCTTTACTTGTGTGTGTCCGGTGTCCCGGACGGTGCCCTGCACGCAGGGCGGCCGCTCAGGGGCGGCGATGTCACGACAGTCGTCGGGACGAACGACGTGCTCCGTTCAGCCCTGCTGTGCGGTGCTGAGCTCGTGCCGCTCGGTCTCGGGGACGACTCGTTCCTCGTCGGCCCCTCCTCCTCGCAGCACGGCGCTCAACCCTGACGCTGCTTGTGACGCGGGTTCGAGCAGATGACCATGACGCGCGAGTGGCGACGGATCACCTTGCAGTTGTCACAGATCGGCTTGACGCTCGGCTTGACCTTCATAGCTTCCTTCTCCCGGGACGATCACTTGTAGCGGTAGACGATGCGGCCCCGGTCGAGGTCATAGGGGCTCAGCTCGACGACCACGCGGTCCTCGGGAAGGATACGGATGTAGTGCTGGCGCATCTTCCCGGAGATGTGCGCGAGCACCTTGTGCCCGTTGTCGAGCTCCACGCGGAAGCGCGCGTTCGCGAGCGCCTCCGTGACCGTGCCCTCGACTTCGATCACGCCGTCCTTCTTCGCCATGCCTCCCCAATCTCTCGCCACCGGCGGACCGGGGGTCGAGTTCCGCATTATCGTCTCTTGCGCACCGCCCGTCGGGTGACGAGTACGGTGGTCGATGAGGGTGGCGCCACCAGCGCGCCGTCGGCCTCACCGGCCACACGGCAGGAGCCGGTCGACGACGTCAGCACGACGGGGACTGCGCGACGGCGCTGCGGACAGCGCCGGGCCACAGCACACGATGGACATCGCGCGCGGAGCACACCCGATCGACCAGCCTACACGGCCTTTCCGGGAACCGCGATAGTCCCCGTGATGATGCCCATCACTACGCGAGGGGATCCGGGGCGGCGACGATGCCGCGCCGGGCGAGCTCGGCAGCGCCGCCGTCGGCCTCCGTCAGGACGAGCAGACCCTCATCGGTCACGGCCACGGAGTTCTCGGCGTGGGCGGCCCGGCCGCCCCCGGTGGCCCGCACCGTCCAGTCGTCGTCCTCCAGCACCCAGTCTCCCGAGCCCTGGATCAGCATCGGCTCGATGGCCAGGCACATGCCCGCCTTCACCCGCGGCCCACGGGAGCGGGTGCGGTAGTTCATGACGTCGGGCGCCTGGTGCATGGCGGTCCCGATGCCGTGCCCGCCGAAGCCCTCGAGGTGGGCGAGGGACTCCCCCGCCGCCTCGGTGACGTGGTCCTCGAT
The DNA here is from genome assembly GCF_059391765.1 of Brachybacterium sp. SYSU DS0246. Classification (NCBI taxonomy): domain Bacteria; kingdom Bacillati; phylum Actinomycetota; class Actinomycetes; order Micrococcales; family Dermabacteraceae; genus Brachybacterium; species Brachybacterium sp. SYSU DS0246. The sequence continues at coordinate 4,019 of NZ_JBZXYT010000029.1, forward strand.
GGCTGCGCCGACGTCACCGACCCGGTCGGCCGAGGCGAGCGCGGCGATACCGGCCCACAGCGCCTCCCGGGTGATCCGGACCAGGTCCTCGTCCCCCACCGAGCGCGGGGCACCCACGATGTGGGTGCGGGCGGCGTCGGAGTGCCAGCCGTCGATGATCAGACCACCGTCGATGGAGACGATGTCGCCCTCTGCGAGCCGGCGCGGGCCGGGGATCCCGTGGACGACGATCTCGTTGACGCTGATGCACAGCGTCGCGGGGAACCCGTGGTAGCCGAGGAAGTTCGGTGTGGCCCCCTCGTCGCGGATCATCTCGTGGGCGAGACGATCCAGCTCGGCCGTGGTGATGCCGGGGCGGATGTTCTCCTCGAGCATCGCGTGGACACGGTCCAGCAGCAGCCCGCTGCGCCGCATCACCAGGATCTGTTCGGGGGTCTTCAGCTCCACCCGCTCGGGGAGGATGCTCATCGTGCCCTGAGCGCCTCCCGCAGCGCGACGGTGACCTCGTCGATCGGCGCCGAGCCGTCCACGCGGCGCACGAGGCCGCGGGAGTCGTAGACGTCGATCAGCGGTGCCGTCTGCTCCGCGTAGACGTCGAGGCGGCGCCGGATGGTCTCCTCGGTGTCGTCGCTGCGGCCCTGCTCGGCCCCGCGGGCGAGCAGGCGGCCGACGACCTCGTCGGTCTCGACCTCGAGCAGCAGCACCAGGTCCAGCGCGGTGCCGAGCTCGGTGAGGATCGAGTCCAGCGCCTCGACCTGGTCGAGGGTGCGCGGGTAGCCGTCCAGCAGGAAGCCGTCACGGGCATCCGCCTCGGCCAGACGGGAGCGGACCATGTCGTTGGTGACGGAGTCGGGAACGTACTCACCGGCATCCATGTAGGACTTCGCCAGCACGCCGAGCTCGGTCTCCTGCGAGACGTTGGCCCGGAAGATGTCCCCGGTGGAGATCGCCGGGATGGACAGCTCCTCGGCGATGCGCACGGCCTGGGTGCCCTTGCCCGCCCCGGGCGGGCCCACGATCAGCAGCCGGCGGGCGGCCTGGCCGCCGTCGTCCTGCGTCGCGGTGGGGTCGGTCGAGAGGTCGGGGCTGGTCACCGGAGAATCCCTTCGTAGTGGTGCTGCTGGAGCTTCGCATCGATCTGCTTCACGGTGTCGAGGCCGACGCCGATGATGATCAGCACCGAGACCCCGCCGAGCGGGAAGTTCTGCGAGGCACCGAGGTAGACGAGTGCGAACAGCGGGATCAGCGAGATCACCGCGAGGTAGATGGCGCCGGGGGTCTGGATCCGATTGATCACGTACCGCAGGTAGTTCTCGGTGGGCTTGCCGGCGCGCACATTGGGCACGAACCCGCCGTACTTCTTCATGTTGTCGGCGATCTCCTCCGCGTTGAAGGTGATCGAGACGTAGAAGAACGCGAAGAACACGATCAGGGCCACGTAGACCAGTGCGTAGATCCAGGAGAACGACGCGCCCATCACGAGGTGGGCATTGATCCACTGGACCCACCCGGACTCCGGGCTGCCGAAGGACGCGGCCATCTGCGGCAGCGCGAGGATCGAGGCCGCGAAGATGACCGGGATGACGCCGGCCTGGTTGACCTTGATCGGGATGTAGGTGGAGGTGCCGCCGTACATGCGCCGTCCCACCATGCGCTTGGCGTACTGCACCGGGATGCGCCGCTGGGACTGCTCGACGAACACGATGCCGATCATGACCAGCAGCGCCACCAGGATCACCAGGGCGAACACGAGCCAGCCCTGCAGCTCCCAGATCTGCGCCATGGCGGAGGGGAACGAGGCCGCGATCGACGAGAAGATCATCAGCGACATGCCGTTACCGATGCCGCGCTCGGTGATCATCTCGCCCATGAACATGATCAGGACGGTGCCCACCGTCATGGTCACGACCATCAGCAGCAGGGTGTGGATCGACTGATCGGGCACCAGTTCGAGCTGGCAGCCGACGAAGAACTGCCCGGAACGGACCAGCGTGATGATGGTGGTCGCCTGCAGCACGGCCAGACCGATGGTCAGATACCGCGTGTACTGCGTCAGTTTCTGGGTGCCCGAGGCCCCTTCCTTGTGGAGGGCCTCGAACCGCGGGATGACCACGCGCAGCAGCTGCACGATGATCGATGCCGTGATGTAGGGCATGACGCCCAGCGAGAAGATGGACAGCTGCAACAGCGCGCCGCCGGAGAACATGTTGACCATGCCCATCACGTTGGCGCCCTGCCCCGTCATGGCCTGATCTGCGCACACCATCACGTTGGTGTAGTCGAATCCCGGCGTGGGGATGAAGACACCGAGACGGTAGATCGCGATCATGCCGAGCGTGAAGAGGATCTTATTCCTCAGCTCGGGGGTGCGCAGCGCGCGCACGAACGAGTTCACCAGTTTCCCTCCTGGAGGTCCGGGGACAGGACCGTTGGACGTCCCGGTCCGTCCCGGTGCCGTGTGTGTCGTACGGCCTTCGGACCGGCCCCGATATGACGACGGGGCACCGCGGCACAGATTATTCTGCGCCGCGGTGCCCCGTCAAAATGACTCACGCGGTGGTGACGGACCCGCCAGCCGCCGCGATCTTCTGCTCCGCCGAGGCGGAGAACTTCTGTGCGGTGACGTCCAGCTTGACGCTGACGTCGCCGGTGCCCAGCACCTTGACGGGCTGGTTCTTGCGCACGGCGCCCCGGGCGACGAGGTCCTCGACCGTCACGGTGCCGCCCTCGGGGAACAGCTCCTGCAGGGTCGCCAGGTTCACGACCTGGTACTCGACGCGGAAGGGGTTGGTGAAGCCGCGCAGCTTGGGCAGCCGCATGTGCAGCGGCATCTGCCCGCCCTCGAAGCCGAACGGCACCTGATTGCGGGCCTTGGTGCCCTTGGTGCCGCGACCGGCGGTCTTGCCCTTGGAAGCCTCACCACGGCCGACGCGGGTGCGACGGGTCTTGGAGCCCGGCGCGGGGCGCAGGTCGTGGAGCTTCAGCGGAGAGCCGGAAGCGGGTCCCGTGCTCTCGGCGCTCTTGTTCTCGGTGTCGTTCATGGAGTCAGTCCACCTCTTCGACCGTCACCAGGTGGGTGACGGCGCGGATCATGCCGCGGATCTCGGGGCGGTCGTCCTTCACCGCCGTGTCACCGATGCGCTTGAGGCCGAGGCCGCGCAAGGTGGCACGCTGGGTCTGGTTGCCGCCGATGTCGGAACGGACCTGGGTGACCTTGATCTGCATCAGGCACCCACCTTCTCGGCGCGGGCCGCGGCGCGGCCTTCGGCCTGGGCCCGCAGGAGAGCCGCCGGGGCGATGTCCTCGACCGCGAGACCGCGGCGCGCGGCCACGGCTTCCGGCTCCTCGAGCTGCTTGAGCGCGTCGACGGTGGCCCGCACGATGTTGATCGCGTTGGTCGAGCCGAGCGACTTGGAGAGCACATCGTGCACTCCGGCGCACTCGAGCACGGCGCGGACCGGACCGCCGGCGATCACACCGGTACCCGGGGCGGCGGGACGCAGCAGGACGACGCCTGCCGCATCCTCACCCTGGACCTTGTGCACGACGGTGCCCTGGATGCGCGGGACGCGGAAGAAGTTCTTCTTCGCCTCCTCGACACCCTTGGAGATCGCCGAGGGGACCTCCTTGGCCTTTCCGTAGCCGACTCCGACGGTTCCGTCGCCGTCACCGACCACCACGAGGGCGGTGAAGGAGAAGCGACGGCCGCCCTTGACGACCTTGGAGACGCGGTTGATGCTCACGACGCGCTCGAGGAATGCCGACTTCTCGGCGTCCTGACCGCGCCCGCGGCCCTGCCGACCGCCGCGGTCGTCGCTGCGACGGCCTCCGCGATCATCGGAGCTGCTGCTGGTGTTGGTGGAGTTGTCGCCCCGCCGGCCGGAGGCCGCGGGACCATTGTTCCGCTGCTGTGCAGCCATATTCAGATCCTCTTCTCGTCCTGTGTCCGGGGGGCGATCACAGCGCCAGGCCGGCCTCGCGAGCGCCGTCGGCGACGGCGGCCACGCGACCGTGGTACTTGTTGCCGCCGCGGTCGAACACGACGGAGTCGATCCCGGCTGCCTTGGTGCGCTCGGCGACCAGGGCGCCGACGGTGCGGGCCTTGTCCGACTTCGTGGTGGAGGCGGCGCGCAGATCGGCCTCCATGGTCGAGGCCGACGCCAGCGTGACGCCGGCATCGTCGTCGACGACCTGCACGAAGACGTGACGGGCCGAACGGGTCACGACCAGACGCGGACGCTGGGGCGTGCCGATGACACGACGACGGACGCGCAGGTGGCGACGGCCGCGCGTACGCAGCCGGCTGCCGGGCTTGCCCTTGGTGTGCTTGAGTGCGTAACCCATGATCACTTACCAGCCTTTCCGGCCTTGCGCACCACGGTCTCGTCCGCGTACCGCACGCCCTTGCCCTTGTAGGGCTCGGGCCGACGGATCTTGCGGATGTTCGCGGCGACCTCTCCCACCTGCTGCTTGTCGATGCCGCTGACCGAGAACTTGCTCGGGGTCTCGACGGTGAAGGTGATGCCCTGGGGCGCCTTCACCACGACGGGGTGGGAGAAGCCGAGGGCGAACTCGAGGTCGGTGCCCTTCGCGGTCACACGGTAGCCCGTGCCCACGATCTCCAGCTTCTTCGTGAAGCCCTCGGTGACGCCGAGGACCATGTTGTTGATGAGAGTGCGGGTCAGGCCGTGAAGCGACCTGTTCTCGCGCTCGTCGTCGGGGCGGCTCACCACGATGGCGCCGGACTCATCGCGCTCGACGGCGATGGGCTCGGGCACGACGTGCTTCAGCTCGCCCTTGGGACCGGTCACCGTGACGGTGCGGTCTTCGATGGTGACGTTCTGCACGGCCGCCGGAACGGGAACCGGGCGGACTCCGATGCGGGACATAGTGTTTCTCCTCTCCCGCTCACCAGATGTAGGCGAGGACTTCCCCACCTACACCCTTCTTGGCTGCCTGCCGGCCGGTCAGGAGGCCGGAGGACGTGGACAGGATCGCCACGCCCAGGCCGCCGAGGACCTTGGGCAGATTGGTGGACTTCGCGTACACACGCAGGCCGGGCTTCGAGACGCGGCGCACCCCGGAGATGGCGCGCTCACGGCTGTCGGAGTACTTCAGCTCGAGGACGAGCTTCTTGCCCACCTCGGCCTCCTCCTCGTGCCAGCCGAGGATGTAGCCCTCGGCCTTCAGGATGTCCGCGATACGGCTCTTCAACTTCGAATACGGCATGGACGCGCTCTCGTGGTACGCCCCTGAGGCGTTACGGATGCGCGTGAGCATGTCCGCGATCGGGTCGGTCATGGTCATGTCTGTTGCTTCTTCCTCACCTGGTTTCCCGCGGCATCATCGCTGTGCCCCGGGACCTCTGGCGGTAGTCCTTACCAGCTGCTCTTGGTGACGCCGGGGAGCTCACCACGGTGAGCCATGTCGCGAAGGCAGACTCGGCAGAGGCCGAACTTGCGGTACACGGAGTGCGGGCGGCCGCAACGCTGGCACCGGGAGTAAGCGCGCACGGCGAACTTCGGCTTGCGCTCCGACTTCTTGATCAGGGCTGTCTTGGCCATATCAGTTCTCCTTGAAGGGGAAGCCGAGCAGCTTCAGCAGCGCGCGTCCCTCGTCGTCGGTCTTCGCGGTGGTCACGACCGTGATGTCCATACCGCGGACGCGGTCGATCTTGTCCTGGTCGATCTCGTGGAACATGACCTGCTCCGTGAGGCCGAACGTGTAGTTGCCGTTGCCGTCGAAGTGCTTCGGCGACAGACCACGGAAGTCGCGGATGCGCGGCAGAGCGGTCGACAGCAGCCGGTCCAGGAATTCCCACATGCGAGCGCCACGGAGGGTGACGTGCGCACCGATCGGCATTCCCTCACGCAGCTTGAACTGCGCGATCGACTTGCGGGCCTTGGTGACCTGCGGCTTCTGTCCGGTGATGGCGGCGAGGTCGCGCACGGCGCCGTCGATGACCTTGGAGTCGCGAGCGGCGTCGCCGACGCCCATGTTCACGACGATCTTGGTCAGACCGGGCACCAGCATGACGTTCTCGTAACCGAACTGGTCGGTCAGCTCCGCCTTGATGGTCTCGTTGTACCGGGCCTTCAGGCGCGGGGTGGGCGCCTGGATAGCAGTCTCGCTCATCAGATGTCCTTCCCGGAGCGCTTGGCGAAGCGGACGCGCACCTGCTTGGAGCGGCCGTTCTCGAGCTCGAGGGTCTCGACGCGGTAGCCGACCTTGGTCGGCTTGTTGTCCTCCGGGTCGACCAGAGCCACGTTGGAGATGTGGATGGGGGCCTCGCGCTGCTCGATGCCGCCCGCGCCACCGGCCTGGTTGGGCTTGATGTGGTGGGTGCGGCGGTTGATGCCCTCGACGAGCACGCGCTCGGTATCGGGGAACACCTGCAGGACGCGGCCCTGCTTGCCCTTGTCGCCGGCCTCGAGGCCACGTGCGGCGACCTTGTCGGCGTCGCTCGTGCGGCCGGTGATGACCTGGACGAGGTCGCCCTTCTTGATCTTCATCTTTGCCATGTCACAGCACCTCCGGTGCCAGCGAGATGATCTTCATGAAGCGCTTGTCGCGCAGTTCGCGCCCGACGGGGCCGAAGATGCGCGTTCCGCGCGGCTCGCCATCGGCCTTGAGGATCACCGCCGCGTTCTCGTCGAAGCGGATGTAGGACCCGTCGGCGCGCCGACGCTCCTTGGACGTACGGACGACGACAGCCTTGATGACATCGCCCTTCTTGACGTTGCCACCGGGGATGGCGTCCTTGACGGTCGCCACGATGGTGTCGCCGATGCTGGCGTAACGGCGACCGGAGCCACCGAGAACACGGATGCAGAGAATCTCCTTGGCACCTGTGTTGTCGGCGACCTTCAGTCGCGACTCCTGCTGAATCACTCGTTCTCCTATCGTCTCACCGGTTCTCTTCCGGTCCGCGGGAGCGGGCCGGCCGAGCCTGGCGGAACGGAATATGGACCATGCCCGGACGTCCGCCCTGGTCACGAACGTGGCCATGAGCATCACCGGCGGCGGGCTCCGGGCACCAAAAAACCCTCGGCCGGACTCAGGCACTAGCGTGGAGAACGCCTCAGCGTTCGCTTCTCGTGCGAGGTCTCCGGCGAGGACGGATCTGGTGCTTCCGGATCCTGCCGCGGACTCCCGATCCCGCACTCACCGCGAGGGCTGGTGGGCATGGTCGTCCGGCAACCGTTCAAGACTACGTCCCCGCAGCAGTCGCTGTCACCCCATGCGAGCCCTGCGAAGGGTGTGGGCTTGCTCTCCCGCCGCCCCTACACTCGATCCATGATCGACATCGATGTGGCACGACGACTCAAGGACGCGGGGCTGCCCTGGGAACCGGCGGACGGCGACCTGTTCTCGATCGACACCGAGCTGCTGCGCGACGAGGCGTTCATGCTCTCCCCGATGGTGGTCGAGCGGGGCATCAGCCGGTCGGGCCAGCATGTCTTCCGCTTCAACGGCACCACCGAGTGGGCGCTGGACACGGTCGAGCAGCATGAGGCCATCTGGATCCCCCGCGAGGACCAGCTCCGCGATGCGCTCGGCGACTCCTTCATGTCGCTGCACCGGGAGCAGTCGGGCGCCTACGTGGTCAGGTTCGCGCCGGCGGGCGACGCCGGCGCTGGCAGCGGTGCTGCACCTGGCACCGATACCGACGCTGACCCTGGCGCCGGCACTGGCACTTGCGCTGGCACTGGCACTGCACTCGGTGCCGATGCTGACGCCGGTGGCCTGCGCGAGGTCCGGGCACCTCATGCTGAGGACGCCTACGCGGGCGCGCTCCTGACCCGTCTCACGCGCGCCTGAGCGTCTCGCGCTCCTGACCCGACCCGCGCGCGCCTGACCGTCTCACGCGCGCCTGGCCCGTCCCTCGGCCACCACCACTGCCGTATACGGGCACTCGGGCGGCGACCGTCCGGCGACACGCGGGCTCGTTCCACTGATCCGTTGCAGTGACGAGACGAATCAGTGGAATGGAGGCGCGACATGCCGGAGCGCCCGACGGGCGGGCCCTGACGCAGCGGCCCCGGGCATAGCGAAAGGGCCGGCCTCCCCCAAGGGGAAGGCCGACCCTTCACGTCGATCCTGCTGCGGTCACCAGGACCGTTGGATCACTTGGCTCGCTCGAGGATCTCGACCAGGCGCCACCGCTTGGAGGCGGAGAGCGGTCGAGTCTCCATGATGAGGACACGGTCGCCGATACCGGCGGTGTTCTCCTCGTCGTGGGCCTTGAACTTGCTCGTCTTGGTCGTGACCTTGCCGTAGCGAGCGTGCTTGACGCGCTCCTCGACCTCGACGACGACGGTCTTGTCCATCTTGTCGGAGACCACGAAGCCGCGGACGGTCTTGCGGTACGGGCGCTCGTGGGACGACGCGTGCGCGCCTTCCTTGTCGAGCACCTCGACCTCGTCGACGGCCGGGGCCTCGGCCTTGCTGTTCTCAGTCATGTCTGTTCCTCGCTTCGCGGTCACTCGGCGGCGCCGGGCGCCTGTCGGATGCCCAGCTCGCGCTCGCGCAGGATCGTGTAGATCCGTGCGATGTCCTTCTTGACGGACCGCAGGCGGCCGGAGCTCTCGAGCTGACCGGTGGCGGACTGGAAACGGAGCTTGAACAGCTCGTCCTTCGCCTTCGCCAGCTCGTCGGCCAGCTTGGCGTCGTCCAGCTTGTCCAGTTCATCGGCGGTGAGCTTGGTCGCTGCCATCAGATGTCACCACCCTCTCGGCTCAGAATGCGGCACTTCATGGGGAGCTTGTGCATCGCCAGGCGCAGCGCCTCGCGGGACACTTCCTCGGACACGCCCGCGACCTCGAAGAGGACACGGCCGGGCTTGATGTTGGCGACCCACCACTCGACCGAACCCTTGCCGGAGCCCATGCGGACCTCGGCAGGCTTCTTGGTCAGCGGCCGGTCGGGGTAGATGTTGATGTACACCTTGCCGCCACGCTTCATGTAGCGCGTCATGGCGATTCGTGCCGCCTCGATCTGACGGTTGGTGACGTAGGCCGGCGCGAGCGCCTGGATGCCGTAGTCGCCGAACGCCAGCTCGGTGCCGCCCTTGGCCATGCCGCTGCGGGTCGGGTGGTGCTGCTTGCGGTGCTTGGTCCTGCGGGGGATCAGCATGTCGCTCAGGCCTCCGTTCCGGACTGCTGTGCGGGAGCGGACGCCGGCTGCTCCGTGGGGGCGGCGGCCGGAGCGGCAGCCTGGGCTGCTCCCTCGGTGCTGCCACCCTCACGACGGGCGTTGGCGTTGCGCTCGTTGCGACGGCCGCGCGGGCGCTCGGCACGGGGGCCGCGGCCGCCGGAGCGGGGACCCTGCGTGGCGGCCTGGGCCGCGAGCTCCTTGGCGGTGACGTCGCCCTTGTAGATCCACACCTTCACGCCGATGCGGCCGAAGGCGGTGCGGGCCTCGTAGAAGCCGTAGTCGATGTTCGCGCGGAGGGTGTGCAGCGGCACGCGCCCCTCGCGGTAGAACTCGTTGCGGCTCATCTCGGCGCCGCCGAGGCGGCCGGAGACGGCCACTCGGATGCCCTTCGCGCCGGCGCGCTGCGCGGACTGCATGCCCTTGCGCATCGCACGACGGAAGGAGACGCGGGCGGCGAGCTGCTCGGCGATGCCCTGGGCGACCAGCTGAGCGTCGTTCTCGGGGTTCTTGACCTCGAGGATGTTCAGCTGGATCTGCTTGCCGGTGAGCTTCTCCAGCTCGCCGCGCAGACGCTCGGCCTCGGCACCCCGGCGCCCGATGACGATGCCCGGGCGGGCGGTGTGGAGGTCGACGCGGACACGATCACGGGTGCGCTCGATCTCGACCTTGGAGATGCCGGCGCGCTCGAGCCCCTTGGACATGAGCTTGCGGATCGCGACGTCTTCCTTCACGTAGTCGCGATAACGCTGACCCTCCTTGGAGGAGTCGGCGAACCACCGGCTGCTGTGCTCCGTGGTGATCCCGAGGCGGAACCCGTTCGGATTGACCTTCTGGCCCATTCGGGACTCCTTACTTGTTCACGGGAGCGACCACCACGGTGACGTGGCTGGTGCGCTTCTTGATCTGGAAGGCTCGACCCTGTGCGCGCGGCTGGAACCGCTTCATGGTCGGGCCCTCATCGACGAATGCGGAGGAGACGACGAGTTCGCGCTCATCGAAGCGCTCCCCCGCCTGATCTGCCTTCACCCGCGCGTTGGCGATCGCGGACTCGACGAGCTTGAGGACGGGCTCGCTGGCTCCCTGCGGGGCGAACCGCAGGGTGTCCAGGGCCTCGGCCGTGCTCTTGCCACGAATCAGGTCCACAACGCGGCGAGCCTTCATGGGCGACATGCGGAGGTACCGCACCTGCGCCTTGGCTTCCATTGCTGTCCTGCTTTCTTCGGATTGCTGATGGTGCTGCCGCGTGACCGAGGTCAGCGGCGGCGGCCCTTCTTGTCGTCCTTCTCGTGGCCCTTGAAAGTCCGCGTGGGAGCGAACTCGCCGAGCTTGTGGCCGACCATGGCCTCGGTGACGAACACCGTGACGTGCTTGCGGCCGTCGTGCACTGCGAAGGTGTGGCCGAGGAAGTCCGGCGTGATGACCGAACGACGCGACCAGGTCTTGATGAGGTTCTTGGTGCCCTTCTCGTTCTGAGCGTCCACCTTCTTCTGGAGGTGATCGTCGACGAACGGGCCCTTGGCGATACTGCGAGGCATAGTCTGTGGTTCTCCCTATCAGCGCTTCTTGCCGGTCCGGCGGCGGCGCACGATGAGCTTGTCGCTCTCCTTGCCGGGTCGCCGGGTACGGCCCTCGGGCTGACCCCAGGGCGACACCGGATGCCGACCACCGGAGGTGCGGCCCTCGCCGCCGCCGTGCGGATGGTCGATGGGGTTCATGACGACGCCACGCACGTGAGGGCGCTTGCCCTTCCAGCGCATGCGGCCGGCCTTGCCCCAGTTGATGTTGGACTGCTCCGCGTTGCCCACCTCACCGATGGTGGCGCGGCAGCGGGCATCGACGTTGCGGATCTCGCCGGACGGCATGCGCAGCTGCGCGTACGGTCCTTCCTTGGCGACCAGCTGCACGGAGGCGCCGGCGCTGCGGGCGATCTTGGCACCGCCGCCGGGGCGCAGCTCGATCGCGTGGATCACGGTGCCCAGCGGGATGTTGCGCAGCGGCAGATTGTTGCCGGGCTTGATGTCCGACTCCGGACCGTTCTCGATCCAGTCGCCCTGACGCAGCTTCGCCGGGGCGAGGATGTAGCGCTTCTCGCCGTCGGTGTAGTGCAGCAGCGCGATGCGCGCGGTGCGGTTGGGGTCGTACTCGATGTGCGCGACCTTGGCACCGACGCCGTCCTTGTCGTGGCGACGGAAGTCGATGACACGGTAGGCACGCTTGTGGCCGCCGCCCCGGTGACGGGAGGTGATGCGGCCGTTGCTGTTGCGCCCGCCCGACTTGGACAGCGGGCGGACCAGCGACTTCTCAGGGGTGTCGCGGGTGACCTCGACGAAGTCGGCGCCACTCGAGCCGCGACGACCGGGCGTGGTCGGCTTGCTCTTACGAATTGCCATGTGGGTTTCCCTCAGACTCTCTTCGGCTCCTCGGATATCGGCCGCCTCAGGCGACCGACCCTCCGAAGATGTCGATGGCTCCGTCAGTCAGGGTGACCACGGCGCGCTTGGTGTCCTTGCGCTTGCCGGTCCCGAAGCGCGTGCGGCGCGACTTGCCCTGACGGTTGATCGTGTTCACCGAGGAGACCTTGACGTCGAAGATGGACTCGACGGCGATCTTGATCTCGGTCTTGTTGGCGCGGGCGTCCACCAGGAAGGTGTACTTGCCCTCGTCCATCAGCCCGTAGCTCTTCTCGGAGACGACCGGGGCCAGCAGGACGTCGCGGGGATCCTTGTTCAGCACGGTCACTTCGACTCCTCCTTGGCGGGCTCGGCGGCCTCAGCGGCCTGGGCGCCGTCCTCGTCGTCGGAGGCCGGGGCCTCCTGCGCGGCGGCGGCCGGGGCCGACGACGCGTTCTTCGCCGCGGCGAAGGACGAGGTGGGCAGGGACACGGTGGCCTGGGCGACGAAGTCCTCCAGCGCACCGGCGGTGAAGACCACGTCGTCGGAGAGCATGACGTCGTAGGTGTTCACCTGGTCCGCGTACAGGACGTGCGCGGTGGGCAGGTTGCGCGAGCTCAGCGCGCCCAGGTCGTCGTCACGACGCACGACGACCAGCACGTGCCGGCGGTCGGAGACGTGGGACAGGGTGGTGCGGACGGCCTTCGTCGACGGCGCATTGCCGTCGAGGAGGGACGAGACCACGTGGACGCGGCCGTTGCGGGCCCGATCCGAGAGGGCACCGCGCAGAGCGGCAGCCTTCATCTTCTTCGGGGTGCGCTGGCTGTACTCGCGGGGGACGGGGCCGTGGACGGTGCCGCCACCGGTGAACTGCGGGGCGCGGAGGGAGCCCTGACGGGCACGACCGGTGCCCTTCTGCTTCCAGGGCTTCTTGCCGCCGCCACGCACCTCGGCGCGGGTCTTGGCCTTGTGGGTGCCCTGACGGGACGCCGCCTGCTGGGCGACGACCACCTGGTGGATCAGGGGCACGTTGGTCTGCACGTCGAAGATCGACGCGGGCAGCTCGACGGTGCCGGACTTGGTGCCGGCCGGATCGAGCACGTCGACAGTCAGATTCGCTGCCATCGGGCTCAGGCCTCCTTCGCGGGGCTCTTGACGGCCGAGCGGACCAGCACGAGCCCGCCCTTGGGGCCGGGAACGGCACCCTTGACGAGCACGAGGCCCTTCTCGACGTCGACCGCGTGAACGGTCAGGTTCTGGACACTGGTTCGGGCGCTGCCCATGCGGCCGGCCATGCGCTGGCCCTTGAAGACGCGACCGGGCGTGGCGGCGCCGCCGATGGAACCGGGCTTGCGGTGGTTGCGGTGCGCACCGTGGGAGGCACCGACACCGGCGAAGCCGTGGCGCTTCATGACGCCCGCGGTGCCCTTGCCCTTGGAGGTGCCGACGACGTCGACCTTCTGGCCGGCCTCGAAGATCGACGCGTCGATCTCCTGACCCAGCGAGTAGTCGGTGGCGTCAGCGGTGCGCAGCTCGACCAGGTGACGGCGCGGGGTCACGCCGGCCTTGTCGAAGTGGCCGCGCAGCGGCTGCGAGACCTTGCGCGGATCGATCTGCCCGTAGGCGATCTGCACGGCGTCGTATCCGTCGTTCTCGACGGAGCGGATCTGGGTGACGACGTTCGCACCGGTCTGCACGACGGTCACGGGGACGAGCTTTCCGTTCTCGTCCCAGACCTGGGTCATGCCGAGCTTGGTGCCGAGCACGCCGGACACGGGGCGGGCGCTCTGACCCGTCAGTTCGTTGCTCATGTCCACCTGCCTCAGAGCTTGATCTCGATGTTGACGTCCGCCGGCAGATCGAGGCGCATGAGCGAGTCCACGGCCTTGGGCGTGGGATCGACGATGTCGATCAGTCGCTTGTGCGTGCGCATCTCGAAGTGCTCACGGGAGTCCTTGTACTTGTGCGGCGACCGGATGACGACGAACACGTTCTTCTCGGTCGGCAGCGGCACCGGGCCCACAACAGTCGCGCCCGCGCTGGAGACCGTGTCGACGATCTTGCGCGCCGAGCTGTCGATCACTTCGTGGTCGTACGACTTGAGCCGGATGCGGATCTTCTGTCCCGCCATGGCGTCCTGTCTCTCTTCTTCGTCTGGCATGGATGCACCCGACCCCGGCACCCGAGGACGGGCGTGTCGGCCTCCGCGGGACATAAGAATCCAGCGTTCGGCCACCGAGGATCGGCTGCTTCTGCGACTTCTTCCCTCTGACGATGCGCACTCGATGCAGGTGCATCGTTCGCATCCTCGGGACGGACCTCATCCGGTGATCATTCGCCGTGATCCGGAGATCATGGAGAACGGAACCGGGCATGTCGGCCCGCGCAGACAACTCGAACAGTCTGCCAGACGCGCACTCGAGGCCACAAGAGGACCCCGGGTGCACCCGGTCACACGGGCATCGCGCCCGTCGGCGGAGCAGGAGGACGTCGGGCCTCGTCGACGGCGCGGCGCCCGACGTCCAGCGCGGAGGCGGTCACTTGTTCGTGCTGGGGTCCATCCCGCCCTGCAGCTGACGCTGGAAGATCATGTAGACGATCAGCACCGGCAGGATCGTGATCGTCACGGAGGCGAACATCGCCGCCCAGTCCGAGTTGTAGCCCTGCTGGGCCTGCATGTTGACGAGGCCTTGGGCGAGCACGAACTTGTCGCGGTCGGTGTTGAGCACCACGGGGATGAGGAACTGGTTCCACAGCCCGAGGAAGTTGAAGATGGTCACGCTGGCCATCCCGGGGCCCGCCATCGGCAGCATCACCTGGAAGAAGGTGCGGAAATCCCCCGCCCCGTCGATCGCCGCGGCCTCCGAGATCTCCTCGGGCAGCTGCCGGAAGAAGGCGTAGAGGAAGAAGACCGTGAACGGGAGGGCGAAGCCCACGTAGGCCATGATCAGCCCGAAGTAGGTGCCCCGGATCTGCATCGACTCCATAATAAAGAACAGCGGCACCACGGCCAGGAAGAGCGGGAACGTCAGCCCCGCGATCAGGGCGTAATAGATGATCCGCCGGCCGGGGAACTCGTAGCGCGCGAGCACGTAGGCGCACATCGCTCCCAGCAGCATCACCAGCACCAGGGCGCAGCCGACCACGAGCACCGTGTTCCCGAAGAACCGGCCGATGCCCGCCTGCTCCCACGCCCGCACGAAGTTGTCGAGGTTCAGCCGTTCGGGCAGCGCGAACGGGGAGGCGAGGATGCCGCGCGAGGTCTTGAACGAGCTGAAGACCGTCCAGATCAGCGGCAGCACCACCACCAGCGCCCACGCGGCCAGGATCGTCTGCGCGAGGATGCCGAAGGCGCGATCGCCGCCCGTGCGCTCCGTCCGCCGCGAGGCGGGCACTGCAAGATCGGGGGCCGACGGGGCGTTCTGCGTCGGGGTCTCGGTGCTCATCGGCGCTCCCTCTCCCGGGTGGAGAACAGCACGATCACGGCCATCAGCATCGTCAGCAGCGCCATGACCACGCCCATCGCCGAGGCGCGCCCGAACTGCGAGCTGGTGAAGGCCGTCTCGTACAGCAGGCGCGAGACCACGTCGGTGCTCTTGCCGATGCCGCCGGTGGGCGTCATGACGCTGACGTAGACGAACATGTCCAGCGCCAGGATCCCCATGTACACGGCGGCGGTGGAGACGTTCTCCCGCACCATCGGCAGGATGACGCCGACCGCGAGGCGCAGGCGCCCCGCCCCGTCGATGCGGGCCGCCTCGATGACCTCGGCCGGGACCGACTTGATGGCGGCGACGAACAGCACCATGTAGAAGCCGACGAGGCTCCAGACCACGGCCGCGATGATCGCGGCGAGCGCGAATCGCCGATCACCGAGCCAGCCGATGTGCACCTCCTGGCCGAACAGACCCAGCGGCACGTTGAGGATGCCGTTGAGCAGGCCGCCGTTGGGCGAGTAGATGAAGGCGAACAGGATGCCGACGACGACCGCGGGGATCACGTAGGGGAAGAAGCTGACCACCCGATAGATGGTGGCGCCCCGGATGCCCTGGATCCGGCCGCGGCTGTCCCCGCCCACGGTGACCAGCACGGCGAGCGCGAAGGCGAGCGTGATGGTGATCGTGGGCAGCACGATCATGTAGATCAGGTTGTTGGCCAGGGCCCTGCGGAACCCCGGGTCCTGGAACAGGGAGACGTAGTTGTCCAGCCCGATGAATCGCGGAGCCTGGGACAGGCCGCGCCAGTCGGTCAGCGAGTAGTAGAACGCCTGCAGGAACGGGGAGACCACGAACAGCACGTAGACCAGCAGCGGCAGGCCCAGGAAGAGTGCGAAGAACAGGAGCCGACCGGGGGTGAGGCGGTTCCGCGCCCCCCGCGAGCGCCTGGGGCCCGCCGGGGGCGCGGAGGTGGGGACCGCTGCCATCACTCGACGTCGAACTTCTCGATACCGTCGTCCTCGCGGACCTCGTCGATGGCGGCCTGCGACCGCTCGATGGCCTGGTCGGCGGTGATGTCGCCGTTGAGGAACTCCGCCCACAGCGGCTTGAACACGGTGCCCATGTTGTACCAGGCAGCGAAGTTGTAGTTGAAGACGTCCTCGCCGGCAGCCGTGATCATCTCGTTGACCGAAGCGAGCGCCGTGGAGCCGAAGGCGTCCTCGGGAATGGTGTCCTTGACGACGGTCATGGAGGACGTGATCTCCGAGAAGTTCTGGCACTGCTGCTTCGACAGCATGATGCGCAGGAACTCCATGCCCCCGGCGCCGTTGGCGGCCTCGGCGGGTACGAAGAAGGGCTCGCCGGCGGTGCCGTGGACCGCGGCCTCGCCCATGGCGGCGGCGTCCGTGAGCATCGGAGCCGGTACACCCGTCATCCGGTAGTCCTCGGGCGTGACACCGGCCTGCTCGTTCTCGATCCAGGACCCCGACGGGTACATGACGGCATTGCCGGTGACCCATTGGGTCTGGGCCTCGGTGTGCTGGATCCCGGCCCCGCCGGCCATGAAGTAGCCGGCCGAGACAGCGTCCTCGATGGCAGTGAAGGCGGCGACGACGGCGTCCTGGTGATAGGCATCGTCCTCGAGCAGGTCGAGCTTGCGGGACAGGTCCGGGCCGGCCTCCTTGATCGCCATCGACAGCACGAGCTCGTGGTAGTAGTCCGCAGCGTTCTGACCACCCCAGGGGAACATCGCCAGGTCCTCGCTCGCCGCGGCCTCGGCGATGGTCATCACCTCGTCCCACGTGCGGGGCGGCTCCCAGCCCTTCTCCTCGAACTGGCTGGCCGAGTACCACAGGGCGAAGATCTCGTAGACGTAGTTGATCGCGTAGACCGTGCCGGAGTACGTGCCCGGATCCAGCACGCCGGGAAGCAGCGACTCCCCGACGGTGCCGCCATCCAGCGACGGTGCCTCGATCAGGGCGCCGATGTCGGCGATGCTGCCCTCGGAGATCAGAGCGCTGGCGTTCATCGACTGCGCACCGGCGTTGTCGAACAGGTCCGGCGGGTCCCCGCCGATGAACCGGGTCTGGAGATCGGATTGGATGTTCACGGTCGAGCTGACGTCGACCTCGGCGTCGGGGTACAGCTCGGAGTACTTCTCCCCCGCATCGACGGCGTACTGGTCCCCGTAGCCACCGTCGAAGACGACCACCTCGACGGGGTCGGAGCCCGCGACGCCGAAGGGGTTGTCGTCGCTGACGTCCCCACCGCCCTCCGGGGCAGCACCGCCACTGTCATCGTCTCCCCCGCCGCCGCCCGCGGCGCAGGCGCTCAGCGCGGCCGCACCGGTACCGGAGGAAGCGAGTGCGAGGAACCGACGGCGCGAGGCGCCCAGGCGGTCCAGCGGGGTCTCCAGCGAGGAGCTCTCGGAGTCGTTCATCGTGGCCTCTTCGTCGAGTGGTGACAGGGACGTGATGCAGTGGCACGGACCATACCCACAGCGCGTGTGACGTGAGCCTCATACGCTCGGAGCGAGTCCCGATCGTAATCGGCTGCTCCGCCGCGGTGATGCCACCGACGCACGCCCTGACGTGTCCAGCGACCGTTCGGACAAGCTTCAGCCCGGGCGCGGTCCCCTGTTCTACCGTGGGGCCATGAGTCAGCCACCGCACACCGCCTCCCCCCTGACCGCGCGCCTGTACGACCTGGAGTACCCGCGGTCCCTCGGTGTCTACAGCACGTACCAGGAAGTGCAGTCCGTCGTCGACACCCTCGCCGACAACCAGTTCCCCGTCCAGAGCACCCTGATCGTCGGCACCGATCTCAAGCTCATGGAGCGCGTCACGGGACGCAAGACCTGGGGCCGCGTGGTGGGCCAGGGTGTGCTGTCGGGACTGTGGATGGGCCTGTTCCTGGGGCTGCTGCTGATGCTGATCACGCCCAGCAACGTCATGGTCATCCTGACCAGCATCCTGATGGGCATCGTGTTCTTCACGGTGTGGGCCGTGATCGGGTACGCCATGACCGGTGGCCGGCGGGACTTCACCTCCATGACCGCCACGATCCCGATGCAGTACGAGCTCCTGGTCGAGCACAAGCACGCTGATCAGGCGCGCCGCCTGCTGGCCGAGACCGGCGCCTCCCCCGCGGCGCCGCCGCAGTCGCCGGCCACCGCACTGCCCGGGCACGGCGGTCAGACGCCGCCGGCCGCCGGGTACGGCCAGTCCTGGCAGTCCCCGCAGCAGCCCTCCCCGCAGCAGCCCTCGCCGCAGCACCCTGGGCCCGGACAGGCCGCAGGCCCGCCGTCGGGCCCCCAGCAGCCGGACGCCCAGCAGCCAGGGTCGCCGCAGCCCGGCGGGCGCTCCCGCCCCACCTACGGTCAGCCGGCTCCGGCCGCAGCGCCTCAGCCGACCGCGGAGGGCCGCTCCCGCAGCGGCCGTCCCAACTTCGGCCAGCCCGCCGGCACTCCGATGCACGGCCAGTCCGTGCAGGGCGAGGCCGTGCAGGGTGAGGCCGGGTCCGGCCAGGCTCCGCAGACACAGGCCGCGTCCGGTGAGGAGTACGGGGTCCGGCAGCCGGACCCCGGGCGGTTCGACGCCGCCGGCGGCCGCGGCTATGGCCAGTTCGATGCCGACCGGCCGCCGGAGCACGGGCAGGAGGCGCAGGAGAACCAGGAGCGTGGCAGCTCGGAGCGCTGAGCTGACATGCCGATCGGCCTCCTCCACCGACGAGAGCCCCTGCCCCGCTTAGCGGCGGGCCAGGGGCTCTTCTGTGACCGGCAGGACTCTGTGACCGGCAGGACGTGACCACCCACCGCTTTCCGGACCGACGGGGTATGCCTCCCAGTGTCATCTGCGGCCTCGGGACGCAGACACCCACCGCGTGACGCCCGGCGGAACCGGGGCCGGGACGGCACGGACAGCCGGGCATGCAG
Source organism: Brachybacterium sp. SYSU DS0246 (assembly GCF_059391765.1). Lineage (NCBI taxonomy): Bacteria > Bacillati > Actinomycetota > Actinomycetes > Micrococcales > Dermabacteraceae > Brachybacterium > Brachybacterium sp. SYSU DS0246. The sequence continues at coordinate 22,936 of NZ_JBZXYT010000029.1, forward strand.
ACGGCCCCGGACCGGTCAACCCGGTCCGGGGCCTTCTGGATGATGCGGCGACCGTGTGCACGGCCGCCTCACCGCAGCGGGGTCTCCCCCGCGCAGATCACTTCTGGATCGAGGTGACCCGGCCGGAGCCCACGGTGCGGCCACCCTCACGGATGGCGAAGCCGAGGCCCTCCTCCATGGCGATCGGCTGGATCAGCTCGACCGACATCTCGGTGTTGTCGCCGGGCATGACCATCTCGGTGCCCTCGGGCAGCGTGATGACGCCGGTGACGTCGGTGGTGCGGAAGTAGAACTGCGGGCGGTAGTTCGAGTAGAACGGGTTGTGACGCCCGCCCTCGTCCTTGGACAGGATGTAGACCTGCGCCTCGAAGTTCGTGTGCGGGGTGATGGTGCCCGGCTTCACGACGACCTGGCCGCGCTCGACGTCCTCGCGCTTGGTACCGCGCAGGAGCAGACCGCAGTTCTCGCCGGCCCACGCCTCGTCCATCTGCTTGTGGAACATCTCGATACCGGTGACGATCGTCTTCTGCGCCTCACGGATGCCGAGGATCTCGACCTCCGAGTTGATGGCGAGCTTGCCGCGATCGACCTTGCCGGTGACGACGGTGCCGCGACCGGTGATGGTGAAGACGTCCTCGACGGGCATGAGGAACGGCTTGTCCATGTCGCGCTCCGGATCCGGAACGTTGTCGTCCACAGCGGCCATCAGGTCCTGGACGGACTTGACCCACTTCTCGTCGCCCTCGAGGGCCTTGAGCGCGGAGACCTGGATGACGGGGGCGTCCTCGTCGAAGTCCTGAGAAGCCAGCAGCTCGCGGACCTCCATCTCGACGAGCTCGAGGATCTCCTCGTCCTCCACCATGTCGGCCTTGTTCAGGGCGACGACGATGTAGGGCACGCCGACCTGGCGGGCGAGCAGCACGTGCTCGCGGGTCTGCGCCATCGGACCGTCGGTGGCGGCGACCACGAGGATCGAACCGTCCATCTGGGCCGCACCGGTGATCATGTTCTTGATGTAGTCGGCGTGGCCGGGAGCGTCGACGTGCGCGTAGTGACGCTTCTCCGTCTGGTACTCGATGTGCGAGATGTTGATCGTGATGCCGCGCTGCTTCTCTTCCGGCGCGTTATCGATCTGATCGAAGTCTCGACGCTCGTTCAGGTCCGGGTACTGCTCGTACAGGACCTTGGAGATCGCAGCGGTCAGCGTGGTCTTGCCGTGGTCGACGTGACCGATGGTGCCGATGTTGACGTGCGGCTTGTTCCGCTCGAACTTGGCCTTCGCCATGGTGGTGTCCTCCTAGGACTTCTTATCGTGGTACTTCTGGATCGGGATCGGGTTCCGTCCACGAGGACGGAGGTCCGATGGAAGCGCGGGGGAACAGGAGAAGGAGCCTACCCGTTCCCCCGGCTTCTCACTCGCCCCGGGTCTTCGCGACGATCTCTTCCGAGATGCTGGAGGGGACCTCCGCGTAGCTGTCGAACTGCATCGTGTACATCGCACGCCCCTGGGTCCTGGACCGCAGGTCGCCGACGTACCCGAACATCTCGGACAGCGGGACGAGAGCACGGATGGCCTTGATCCCGCTCACGTCCTCCATCGACTGCACCTGACCGCGTCGCGCGTTCAGGTCGCCGATGACTTCTCCCATGTAGTCCTCCGGAGTGCGGACCTCGACGCTCATGACCGGCTCGAGGAGCACGGGCTTCGCCTGGCGGAGGGCTTCCTTGGCAGCCATGGAGCCGGCGATCTTGAACGCCATCTCCGAGGAGTCGACGTCGTGGAAGGCGCCGTCGATCAGGCTGGCCTTGACGTTGACCACCGGGTAGCCGGCGATGATGCCGGATTCCAGCGCGTCCTGGATGCCCGCGTCCACGCTCGGGATGTACTCGCGCGGGATGCGACCGCCGGTGACCTTGTTCTCGAACTCGTAGAACACGCCCTCTTCGGCATCGGTCAGAGGCTCGAAGGTGATCTGCACCTTCGCGAACTGGCCGGAGCCGCCGGTCTGCTTCTTGTGGGTGAAGTCGTACTTCTCCACCGTGCGCTTGATCGTCTCGCGGTAGGCCACCTGGGGCTTGCCGATGTTGGCCTCGACCTTGAACTCGCGGCGCATGCGGTCCACGAGGATGTCGAGGTGCAGCTCGCCCATGCCCTTGATGACCGTCTGGCCGGTCTCCTCGTCCAGCTCCACCTGGAAGGTGGGGTCCTCCTTGGCGAGCTTCTGGATGGCCACGCCCAGCTTCTCCTGGTCGCCCTTGGTCTTGGGCTCGATGGCCACGTTGATGACCGGGTCGGGGAAGCTCATGGACTCGAGCTGGATCGGGTTCGACGAGTCGGTCAGGGTGTCACCGGTGGTGGTGTCCTTCAGGCCGACGAACGCGTAGATGTGGCCCGCGAAGGCCTCCTCGACCGGGTTCTCCTGGTTCGAGTGCATCTGGAACAGCTTCCCGACGCGCTCCTTCTTGCCGGTGGTGGCATTGAGGATCTGCTCGCCGGTCTTGACCTGGCCGGAGTAGACGCGCACGTAGGTCAGCGTCCCGAAGAACGGGTGCGCGGCGACCTTGAAGGCGAGGCCGGAGAAGGGCTCGTCCCAGTCGGGCTTACGGGTCAGCTCGGTGTCCTCGTCGCCCGGCTTGTGGCCGACCATCGGGGGTACGTCCAGCGGGGAGGGCAGGTAGTCGATGACCGCGTCGAGCATGGGCTGGACGCCCTTGTTCTTGAACGCGGAGCCCAGGAAGATCGGGTACGCCTCGGAGTTGACGGTCAGGGCCCGGATACCGGACTTGAGCTCGTCGACGGTGAGGTCGCCCTCCTCGAGGTACTTGTCCATGAGCTCCTCGGAGCTCTCGGCCACGTCCTCGACCAGCTTGGCGCGGTACTCGTCGACCGTGTCCTGGACGTCCTCGGGGATCGGGATCTCGACCTGGTACTGGCCGAGAGCAGCGTCGCCCTTCTTCTTGCCGAACTTGGGCATGTCCTCGGGGAAGACCTCGGGCCACTCGTAGGCCTTCATCTCCACCAGGTCGACGATGCCGTTGAAGTCGCTCTCCGAGCCGATCGGCACCTGCATCACCAGCGGCTTGGCCTTCAGACGGTCGATGATCGTCTGGACGGTGAAGAAGAAGTCGGCGCCGAGCTTGTCCATCTTGTTGACGAAGCAGATGCGCGGGACGTCGTACTTGTCGGCCTGGCGCCACACGGTCTCCGACTGGGGCTCCACGCCCTCCTTGCCGTCGAACACGGCGACCGCACCGTCGAGCACGCGCAGCGAACGCTCCACCTCGACGGTGAAGTCGACGTGGCCCGGGGTGTCGATGATGTTGATCTGGCTGTCGTGCCAGTAGCAGGTGGTCGCGGCGGACGTGATGGTGATGCCGCGCTCCTTCTCCTGCTCCATCCAGTCCATCGTGCCGGCGCCGTCGTGGGTCTCACCGATCTTGTAGTTGACCCCGGTGTAGTACAGGATGCGCTCGGTCGTGGTGGTCTTACCGGCATCGATGTGGGCCATGATGCCGATGTTTCGGACCTTTGTGAGGTCACTGAGCACTGCGAGTGCCACGGGCTATGCCTTTCTGCAGAACGGGAGCTGGTCGACGTGCCGGAGGGCAGTCGGTGGGGTCCGCCCGCACGGGACGGACCCCACCGGAACTCACCAGCGGTAGTGGGCGAAGGCCCGGTTGGACTCGGCCATCTTGTGGGTGTCCTCGCGACGCTTGACAGCGGCGCCGAGGCCGTTGGAGGCGTCGAGGATCTCGTTCATCAGACGCTCGGTCATCGTGTGCTCACGACGCGCGCGGGAGTAGCTGACCAGCCAGCGCAGCGCCAGCGTGGTCGCACGGCCCGGCTTGACCTCGATCGGGACCTGGTAGGTCGCGCCGCCGACACGGCGGGAGCGGACCTCGAGGCTGGGACGGATGTTGTCCAGCGCCTTCTTCAGGGTCACGACCGGATCCTGGTCGTTCTTGGCACGGCAGCCCTCGAGGGCGTCGTAGACGATCCCCTCGGCGACGGTCTTCTTGCCGTCCAGGAGGATCTTGTTGATGAGCTGGGTGACGATCGGCGAGCCGTAGACGGGGTCGACGACCAGCTGGCGCTTGGGAGCGGGGCCCTTACGAGGCATTACTTCTTCTCCTTCTTCGCGCCGTAGCGGGAGCGGGCCTGCTGACGGCCGCGCACGCCCTGGGTGTCGAGGGAGCCACGCACGATCTTGTAGCGCACGCCCGGCAGGTCCTTCACACGGCCGCCGCGGACGAGCACGATGGAGTGCTCCTGCAGGTTGTGGCCGACGCCGGGGATGTAGGCGGTCACCTCGATGCCGCTCGAGAGGCGCACACGCGCGATCTTGCGCAGCGCCGAGTTCGGCTTCTTGGGAGTCTGGGTGTAGACGCGCGTGCAGACGCCGCGGCGCTGGGGCGAACCCTTGAGCGCGGGCGTCTTCGAGGCGGTGGACTTGGCGTCCCGCCCCTTGCGCACCAACTGCTGGATTGTGGGCACAGCTTCTCTTTCTGTTCAGCCATCGGCGCTGTTCGCACCGACGGATCGACTTCTTCGACCGCTCGCACGGTCGGCGACCCGAATCGCCGTCCCCATGCCCGAGGATGGTCAGCGGTTCGACCCGCCCGACGAGTGATGGCACCCGACGGGCGTCCGGAAGGACCGTGATCGGCGCCCGCGGGACGGGGCCGGGCATGGCCGCCGGTTCCGTAAATCGGGCACGCCGCAAGGATCCGCTCCTCGCGGGGGACACCAATCCGCGGCTGCCCCGAAGGGTTTTCGCGGATCTCGTCCCGGGTCACGACCAGAGGGCACTCCGGACGCAACGGCAGTCTACTGAGGCCGCGTGCATGCGGTCAAAGCTTGTGCCTGGTTCCGACGCAGATCACATCACGGCTCGTGACGGCGCGGGAGGGTTCGGCGCCCGGGGTGGCACCGGGATGAGGGCACGCCTCAGGGCGCGCGGCGGCCTGCCTCGGCCTCTCCCACCACAAAATGGCCGTGAGCGCAGGAGCACGTCCGAAAACAGGGGTGACCCGACGCTGGTGACCATCTTCTTGCGGGCGCCATAGCAGATGGGCGCCGACGCGGGCGCCCTAGCAGATGGGCGCCGACGCGGGCGGTCTCGACAGACCACGAGCGCGCCGCGAGGAGTTCGCGGCGCGCTCGTGATGTGCTGCCGGTCTCGGGCGAACCGGCCGTGACGCCTCGGGTCAGCGGATGCCGAGCTTCGAGGTGCAGGACGGCCATGCGCCCCAGCCCTGGCCGGCCTGGACCTTCTTGGCGATCTCGATCTGCTGTTCGCGGGTGGCCAGGTGCGCCGAGGAGGCGTACTTGCCGCCACCGAACGCGCGCCAGGTCGACTTCGTGAACTGCAGGCCTCCGTAGAAGCCGTTGCCCGTGTTGATCGACCAGTCACCACCGGACTCGCACTGGGCGAGACGGTCCCACACGGAGCCGGAGGACACCGACGGTGCGGACGCGCCGGTGTTCCCGTCGTTCTCCTCGCGCTCCGAGCTGCGGCTGGACTTGCTGCCGGAGCGCTCCTTCGCCTCGTCGGAGGAGTCGGAGCTGCTCGACTTCTCCTCGGTGTCGCTCTCGGGCTCCGGCTCGGGCTCGGGCTCCGGGGCCGGCTTGGTGCCCTCGGCGATGACCTCGGTGACCGGCTCGGTGACGACCTCCTCCGAGACCAGCTCGGACTCGGTGACCTCCCCGTCGACGGTCTTCTCGGCGTAGACCTTCTCCTTGGAGCCCTTCTTGCCCTCGGTGGTGACCTTGGTCTTGCCCTCGAGCAGCTCGTCGTCCTCAACCGTCTTGGTCTCGAACGGGATCTCCTCGGTCTCGGTCCGCTCTTCCTCGCGGACGCGCGTGACCTGGACCGTCGCCCCGTCCTCGAGAGCCGTGTCCCGGCCGGGCTCGCTCGTGTCGGTGTCCTCGATGTCTCCGAGCAGACGCTCCATCGCCTCGCCGACCGTCTTCGCAGCGATCGTGAAGGTGTCCTGGCCGCGCTGGCCGACGAAGGTCACGGTCTTCGCGGTGACGACGTCGATGCCGTCCTCCACCTCGGACAGCTCGGTCTCGGGGGCCGGGGTCACGGCGGTGCCGTCGGCGTCGTAGTCGACCTCCTCGAGCACGTCGGCGACGGTGTCACCGGTGGTCAGCAGCTCCTGCTCCTCGCCATCGATGCTCACGGTGACCGGCGTGCGCTCGATGATCTGGATCTCGATACCGTCAGTGACCTGCTCACCGAGACCGGGCACGACCATATCGGTGTCCTTGACCTCGATGCCCTGGGCCTCGAGCAGCTCGGCGACGGTGGGGCTGAACGTACGCACCTGCTGCTGCTCGCCGTACACCGTCACGGCGGCTTCGTTGGAGACGGCATAGGCCGTTCCGCCACCGCCGACGCCGACGACGGCCGCGGTCGCAGCCGCGATGATCCACGGAGTCTTCTTCACTGTTCCACCTGTTCCTCGGCCGCCACAGCGGGGCGGCAGTCGTTGCCTGAGCGCGAGTGCCCCGAGCGGGGCACGGGCGTTCCGGCACGAGCGCGCGTTCGGGGGCGAAGCGCAGCGGGGGAAGGTCGCACGGGAACTGCCAGGACCCATCGTTTCGTCCTTTTCGCCTGCTGTGAAGGCGTTCGACGAGGGTTTGGGCTCCCACCCAAGAGGTCTTTACCCGCACGTGAACTTCCGGGTCCGACAGGTCACGCCGGGCGGGCCGTCGGCTCTGCGCCGCGTGGTCCCGCCCACGTGAGCCGCCCACGGGATCCGCCCACGTGAGCCGCCCACGGGGCCGCCCACGTGAGCCGCCCACGGGTCCCGCGAACCCGGTTCCCGTCGTCGACGCCCACGCCGGGCTCAGGAGGGACTGCGCAGCCCGCACAGTGCTCCGCTGGGTCGCCCGGACGCGACGAAGGGCGGCCCCACCGAAGTGGGACCGCCCCTCATGCCGGTCACGCGGGCCGGTCCGCCGGGCACCCCCGCAGGGGCCTCAGCGCAGCGACGCCGCGGCCGTCAGCGACTCAGCGGAAGTCCGTGCGGAACGGATCGGCGTAGTCGATGTCGTCCAGGTTCACCGCACCGGTCTGACCGAAGCCGGAGAAGTCCAGCTCGTCGTACCCCGGCACCTGGTACATCTGCGCCTTGGCCTCGTCGGTCGGCTCCACCGCGATGCGGCGGAACCGCGACAGGCCGGTCCCGGCGGGGATCAGCTTGCCGATGATGACGTTCTCCTTGAGCCCCATGAGCGAGTCGCTCTTGCGGTTCAGGGCGGCCTCGGTGAGCACGCGGGTGGTCTCCTGGAAGGAGGCCGCCGACAGCCACGAGTCCGTCGCGAGGGACGCCTTGGTGATGCCCATCAGCTCCGGACGACCGGAGGCGGGCTGCCCGCCCTCGGCGAGCATCCGGCGGTTCTCGCGCTCGAACGCGACCCGCTCGGCGAAGTCGCCGGGCAGCAGGTCGGTGTCACCCGACTCGATGATCGTCACGCGACGCAGCATCTGGCGCACGATGACCTCGATGTGCTTGGCGTGGATGTCCACGCCCTGCGAGATGTACACCTTCTGCACCTCGTCGACCAGGTGCTGCTGCACGGCGCGCGGGCCGAGGATGCGCAGGACCTGCTTCGGGTCCACCGAGCCCTGCGTGAGCTGCTGGCCGACCGCGACATGGTCGCCGTCGCCGATCAGCAGGGTCACACGCTTGGAGACCGTGTAGGTGACCGGGTCGGAGCCGTCGTCCGGCGTCACGGTGATCCGGCGCTGCTTGTCGTTCTCCTCGATCTCGGCGCGACCCGCGAACTCGGTGATCGGCGCGAAGCCGGCCGGGGTGCGGGCCTCGAAGAGCTCCTGGACACGGGGCAGACCGTGGGTGATGTCGCCGTCGGCGCTGGCCACACCACCGGAGTGGAACGTACGCATGGTCAGCTGCGTGCCGGGCTCACCGATGGACTGGGCCGCGACGATGCCGACGGCCTCGCCGATGTCGACCAGCTGGCCGGTCGCGAGCGAGCGGCCGTAGCACTGGGCGCACGTGCCCACTGCCGAATCGCAGGTCAGCACGGAGCGGATCTTGATCTCGCGCACGCCGGCCGCGACCAGCTGCTCGATCTGGACGTCGCCCACCTCGAAGCCGGCCGGGGCCGCCTCCTCGCCGTCGGCGCCGATGGCCGCAGTGGCCAGGACGCGTCCGTACGCCGTGGACTCCACGTGCTCGTGGGTGCGCAGCGCGCCGGCCTCCTCGACCGCGATCGGGATGACCAGGCCCTTGGTGGTGCCGCAGTCGTCCTCGCGGACGATGACGTCCTGCGAGACGTCGACCAGACGACGGGTGAGGTAGCCGGACTGTGCCGTCTTCAGCGCCGTATCCGCCAGGCCCTTGCGGGAGCCGTGCGAGGCGATGAAGTACTCCAGGACCGAGAGCCCCTCCTTGTAGTTGGAGAGGATCGGGCGCGGGATGATCTCACCCTTGGGGTTGTTCACCAGGCCGCGCATGCCGGCGATCTGGCGGATCTGCATCCAGTTGCCGCGGGCGCCCGAGTCCACCATCCGGTAGATGGTGTTGGTCGACTCGAAGTTCTCACGCATGGCGTTGTCGACCTCGTTGGTCGCCTCGGTCCAGATGTCGATGAGCTCCATGTTGCGCTCGGCCTCGGAGACCAGACCGAGGTCCCGGTTCTCCTGGACCTGGGCGGCCTTGGCCTCGAAGCGGGCGACGATCTCCGCCTTGTTCGGCGGGGTGACGACGTCCGAGAGCGCGAAGGAGGCACCAGAGCGGGTCGACCAGGAGAAGCCGTAGGACTTCAGCGCGTCCAGCGACGCGGCGACCTGACCCTTGTCGTAGCTCTCGGCCAGCGCGTTGACGATGCCGCCCAGACGCTTCTTGCCGACCTGGCCCTGGACGAACGGGAAGTCCTCCGGCAGCGCCTCGTTGAAGTAGACGGTGCCCAGAGTGGTCTCCAGGGTGATCGGGTCACCCTCGGTCCACCCCTCCGGGGCTTCCCAGTCGTTGCCGGGAACGATGTCGGTGAAGCGGATCTTCACCGGGGCGTTCAGGTGCAGCTCGCCGCGATCATGGGCCATGATCGCCTCGGCCTCCGAGGCGAAGGAGCGCCCGGCGCCCGGGACGTCCTCGCGCACCGTGGTGAGGTGGTACAGACCGATGACCATGTCCTGCGCGGGCATGGTGACCGGGCGGCCGTCCGAGGGCTTGAGGATGTTGTTCGAGGACAGCATCAGGATGCGGGCCTCAGCCTGGGCCTCGGCCGACAGCGGCAGGTGGACAGCCATCTGGTCACCGTCGAAGTCCGCGTTGAACGCGGCGCACACGAGCGGGTGGAGGTGGATGGCCTTGCCCTCGACGAGCTGCGGCTCGAACGCCTGGATGCCCAGACGGTGCAGGGTCGGGGCACGGTTCAGCAGCACCGGGTGCTCGGTGATGACCTCTTCGAGGACGTCCCAGACCTCCGGACGCGCCCGCTCGACCATCCGCTTGGCGGCCTTCACGTTCTGCGCGTGCGAGAGCTCGACCAGGCGCTTCATGACGAAGGGCTTGAACAGCTCCAGCGCCATGCCCTTGGGCAGGCCGCACTGGTGCAGGCTCAGCTGCGGGCCGTTGACGATGACCGAGCGCGCCGAGTAGTCCACGCGCTTGCCCAGCAGGTTCTGACGGAAACGACCCTGCTTGCCCTTGAGCATGTCCGAGAGCGACTTCAGCGGGCGGTTGCCCGGTCCGGTGACCGGACGGCCGCGCCGGCCGTTGTCGAACAGCGAGTCGACCGACTCCTGCAGCATGCGCTTCTCGTTGTTCACGATGATCTCGGGAGCCCCGAGGTCCAGCAGCCGCTTGAGGCGGTTGTTGCGGTTGATCACGCGACGGTACAGATCGTTGAGATCGGAGGTCGCGAAACGGCCACCGTCCAGCTGCACCATCGGACGCAGATCCGGGGGGATGACCGGGACGCAGTCCAGGACCATGCCGGCCGGCGAGTTCGTGGTCGAGCGGAAGGCGGAGACCACCTTGAGGCGCTTCAGGGCGCGGGCCTTCTTCTGGCCCTTGCCGTTGGCGATGACCTCGCGGAGAGCCTGGGCCTCCCCCTCGAGGTCGAAGTCCTGCAGGCGCTTCTGGAGCGCCTCGGCGCCCATGCCGCCCTCGAAGTAGGTGCCGTAGCGCAGCTTCATCGCACGGTAGAGCTGCTCGTCACCCTCGAGGTCGGCGACCTTCAGGGACTTGAAGCGCTCCCACACCGCGGTGACGCGAGCGATCTCGGCGTCGTACTTCTTGCGGATCTGGGACTGCTCGCGCTCGGAGGAGTCGCGGACCTTGCGCTTCGCGTCGGCCTTGGCGCCCTCCTCCTCGAGCTGGGCGAGGTCCTTCTCGGCGGAGACGGCACGCTGGTTGATCGCGGAGTCGCGCTCGTTCTCGAGCTCCTTGATCTCCAGGTCGAAACGGGCCTGCAGCTCCGGCATGTCCTCGTGGCGGGCCTGCTCGTCCACCGCGGTGATCATGTACGCGGCGAAGTAGATGATCTTCTCGAGATCCTTCGGCGCGAGATCGAGCAGGTAGCCCAGACGGCTGGGAACGCCCTTGAAGTACCAGATGTGGGTGACGGGAGCGGCGAGCTCCACGTGACCCATGCGCTCACGGCGCACGGAGGACTTGGTGACCTCCACGCCGCAGCGCTCGCAGACGATGCCCTTGAAGCGCACGCGCTTGTACTTGCCGCAGTAGCACTCCCAGTCCCGGGTGGGGCCGAAGATGCGCTCGCAGAACAGGCCGTCCATCTCGGGCTTCAGGGTGCGGTAGTTGATGGTCTCCGGCTTCTTGACCTCGCCGTGGGACCAGCCGCGGATGTCATCGGCGGTGGCGAGGCCGATGCGCAGCTCATCGAAGGTGTTGACGTCGAGCACAGGTGTCCTTCTCTCGATCGGAAGTCGTGGGGTCTGAGGGAACGGGGGCCGAGGGAGGGGTCCGGGAGGCGCTGCAGGTGCGGGGATTCCTGCGACCGCTGCGCGCTCCCGGGTTCCCGTCGCTCAGACCTCTTCGATGGAGCCGACGCCCTCGTGGGGCCGGCGGGACAGGTCGATCCCGAGCTCCTCGGCGGCCCGGAAGACCTCCTCGTCGCTCTCGCGCACCTCCTGGGCGGTGCCGTCGCTGGAGAGCACCTCCACGTTCAGGCACAGCGACTGCATCTCCTTCAGCAGCACGCGGAAGGACTCCGGGATACCCGGTTCCGGGATGTTCTCGCCCTTGACGATCGCCTCGTAGACCTTGACGCGGCCGGAGATGTCGTCGGACTTGATCGTCAGCAGCTCCTGCAGGGCGTACGCGGCGCCGTAGGCCTCGAGGGCCCACACCTCCATCTCACCGAAGCGCTGGCCGCCGAACTGGGCCTTACCGCCCAGCGGCTGCTGCGTGATCATCGAGTACGGGCCCGTCGACCGCGCGTGCAGCTTGTCGTCCACCAGGTGGTGGAGCTTCAGGATGTACATGTAGCCCACGGAGATCGGCTCCGGGAACGGCTCGCCGGAGCGACCGTCGAACAGCTGCGCCTTGCCGTCCTCCTTGACCATCCGCACACCGTCCCGGTTGGGGCTGTGATTGGCGATCAGGCCGGTGACCTCCTCGGCCGAGAGGCCGTCGAAGACCGGGACGGCCACAGGGGTGCCGGGCTCGCCGTGCAGAGCCGCCTCGGGAAGCTCGGCCGACACCTCGTCCTCGGGGTCGAGGTCCCAGCCGGACTTCGCGATCCAGCCCAGGTGGGTCTCCATGACCTGGCCGATGTTCATGCGGCCGGGCACGCCCATGGGGTTGAGGATGATGTCGACCGGGGTGCCGTCCTCCAGGAACGGCATGTCCTCGACCGGCAGGATCTTCGCGATGACGCCCTTGTTGCCGTGGCGGCCGGCGAGCTTGTCGCCGCCGGTGATCTTGCGCTTCTGGGCCACGTAGACGCGGACCATCTCGTTGACGCCGGTGGGGAGGATGTCGCCGTCCTCGTCATCGGTGAACACGCGCACACCGATGACCGTGCCGGACTCGCCGTGGGGAACGCGCAGCGAGGTGTCGCGCACCTCGCGGGCCTTCTCACCGAAGATGGCGCGCAGCAGGCGCTCCTCCGGGGTCAGCTCGGTCTCGCCCTTCGGGGTCACCTTGCCGACGAGGATGTCGCCCGGCTCCACCTCGGCGCCGATGCGGATGATGCCGCGCTCGTCGAGATCGGCCAGCACGTCGTCGCCGACGTTCGGGATGTCCCGGGTGATCTCCTCCTTGCCGAGCTTGGTGTCGCGGGCGTCGACCTCGTGCTCCTCGATGTGGATCGAGGTGAGCACGTCGTCCTGGACCAGCCGCGAGGACAGGATGATGCCGTCCTCGTAGTTGTGGCCCTCCCACGACATGAAGGCGACCAGCAGGTTCTTGCCCATCGAGAGCTCGCCCTGGTCGGTCGAGGGACCGTCGGCCAGGATCGAGCCGGCCTCGACGCGGTCACCCTCGTCGAACAGCACGCGCTGGTTGTAGGAGTTGCCGGCGTTGGAGCGCTGGAACTTCCCGATCGGGTAGGTCTGCCGGGTGCCGTCGTCGGCCATCACGACGACGAGATCGGCCGAGAGCTCCTCGATGACACCGCCCTTCTCGGCGACGACCACGTCACCCGCGTCGACCGCTGCGCGACGCTCCATACCGGTGCCGACCAGCGGCATCTCGGCGCGGAGCAGCGGCACGGCCTGGCGCTGCATGTTCGCGCCCATGAGGGCGCGGTTGGCATCGTCGTGCTCGAGGAACGGGATCATCGCGGTGGCGACGGAGACCATCTGACGCGCGGAGACGTCCATGTAGTCGACGTCGGCCGCATCGACCAGGTCGGGGTCGCCGCCGGCCAGACGCACCAGCACCTGGTCCTCGACGAAGCGCCCGTCCTCGCCGATCTTGGCGTTGGCCTGGGCGATGATGTGCCGGTCCTCGTCGTCCGCCGTGAGGTAGACGATCTCGTCGGTGACCAGGCCGCCCTCGACCTTGCGGTAGGGCGTCTCGATGAAGCCGAACGGGTTGATCCGCGCGAAGGTCGCCAGCGAGCCGATCAGGCCGATGTTCGGGCCCTCAGGGGTCTCGATCGGGCACATGCGGCCGTAGTGCGACGGGTGGACGTCGCGGACCTCCATGCCGGCGCGGTCACGGGAGAGGCCGCCCGGGCCGAGCGCCGAGAGGCGACGCTTGTGGGTCAGGCCCGACAGCGGGTTGTTCTGGTCCATGAACTGCGAGAGCTGGGAGGTTCCGAAGAACTCCTTGATCGCCGCGGTGACGGGCCGGATGTTGATCAGCGTCAGCGGGGTGATCGCCTCGACGTCCTGCGTGGTCATGCGCTCGCGGACGACGCGCTCCATGCGGGAGAGACCGGTGCGGATCTGGTTCTGGATCAGCTCGCCCACCGCACGGATGCGACGGTTGCCGAAGTGGTCGATGTCGTCGGTCTCGACGCGCACGGGCTTCCCGGCGGAGCTGGTGTACTCCCCGACGCCGTCGTGCAGGGCGACGATGTACTTGATCGTGGCGACGATGTCCTCGAGGCGGAGGGTGGACTCCGACAGGCTGCCCTCGAGACCGAGCTTCTTGCCGATCTTGTAGCGGCCGACCTTCGCGAGGTCGTAGCGCTTGGCGTTGAAGTAGAGGTTGTTGAGCATGGCCTCGCCCGCATCGCGCGTGGGCGGCTCGCCCGGGCGCTGCTTGCGGTAGATGTCCATGAGCGCCTCGTCCTGCGAGGAGATGCGGTCCTTCTCCAGCGTCGAGCGCATCGACTCGAACTCGCCGAACTCCTCGAGGATGTCGCTGTGGGACATGCCCAGTGCCTGCAGCAGGGTCGTCACCGACTGCTTGCGCTTGCGGTCGATGCGCACGCCGACCTGGTCGCGCTTGTCGACCTCGAACTCGAGCCAGGCGCCGCGCGAGGGGATGACCTTCGCGCTGAAGACGTGCTTGTCGCTGGTCTTGTCGACGTTCTCCTCGAAGTACACACCCGGGGAGCGGACCAGCTGCGAGACGACGACGCGCTCGGTGCCGTTGATGATGAAGGTGCCCTTGTCGGTCATGAGCGGGAACTCGCCCATGAAGACCGTCTGGGTCTTGATCTCACCGGTCTCGTTGTTCATGAACTCCGCGATGACGTACAGCGGAGCGGCGTAGGTGAGGTCCTTCTCCTTGCACTCCTCGACCGTGTACTTCGGGTCGTCGAAGGTGTGGTCCCGGAAGGAGAGGGACATGTTGCCCGCGAAGTCCTCGATAGGAGAGATCTCCTCGAGGATGTCCGCGAGCCCGGAGCTCTGCGGGACGTCCTCGCGACCGGCGGCAGCGGCCTCGGCGGCACGCTCCTGCCAGCGCTCGTTGCCCAGCAGCCAGTCGAACGAGGTGGTCTGCAGACTCAGCAGATCCGGAACGTCGATGGGGTCGCCGAGCTTCGCGAAGGTGACGCGAGGGGAGGCGGTGCGAAGTGCGATGTCGGTGGTGCGATCGGTGCTCGAGGCAGCCAAGGGGGGTCCTTCCACAGGCCGATGACGGAATCCCAGGCGCGGCGAACACCCGTCAGGGCAGTGGAGCAGGCAGAGCAGCCAACAATGACGTCGAAGACGAGCAGAGCAGCAGAACCTACGGGCGACGCGCAGCGCAAGGACTGAGCATACACAAAATCGCGGATGGACACAAGGCCCGCGACGTGGCCGGTCCATCCGCGTCGGCCGCTATATGCCTGGCGCGGAAATTTTCGCCCGGTGCCTCCTGCCCGTCTGGCTCGACCGGCCTCCGCGAGCTCGGCTCAGCGGGGCGCATGCGGCAGGAACAGCTCCGTACGGCAGACAGAATGGACGCAAATCCCGCCGGAGTCAAGCAGGCCGCGCGCGATGCGGGGGTCTCGTGTCGCGCGGTCGCGCCACGCGGGCGCACGGTCGCACTCCGCGGCCGCACGTCGCGGCCGCGCCGACGCAGCGCGTGAGCGCGTGGACCGCAGGCACGACGAAGGGCCGCCCCGCGGAAGCGGGACGGCCCTTCGGGCAGCAGAGCGAGTCTGCAGGCGGTGAGACCGCCCTCAAGCCAGGCGCTCGCCAGGGCGAGCGCCGGTGATCACTTGAGGCTGATGGTCGCGCCGGCCTCCTCGAGCTTCTCCTTGGCGGCCTCGGCGTCGTCCTTCTTGACGCCCTCGAGGATGGGCTTGGGGGCCTCGTCGACGAGCGCCTTGGCCTCCTTCAGACCGAGGGAGGTCAGGGCGCGCACCTCCTTGATGACGGCGATCTTGGCGGACCCGGCCGAATCGAGAATGACGTCGAACTCGTCCTTCTCCTCCTCGGCGGGTGCAGCCTCGCCGCCACCGCCGGCCGGGGCGGCAACGGCCGCGGGAGCGGCGGCGGTGACGTCGAAGACGTCCTCGAACTGCTTCACGAACTCGGAGAGCTCGATGAGGGACATTTCCTTGAAAGCCTCGATGAGCTCGTCGTTGCTGAGCTTCGCCATGGTGGCGTTCCTTCCTGTAAGCGGGACGTGGTCCCTGCGGTGTAAGGCGGCGCACTGCGCCAGGTCTTGCGGTCCGGTGCCCCGCTCAGGGGCTCCGGGTGCAGCGCTGAGGCTGCGGACTGCGGAAGCGTGGGGCCCGAGGGCCTCAGGCCTCCTGCTTGGCGCGCAGTGCGTCCACGGCGCGTGCCGTCTTGGACAGCGGCGCGGCGAACGTTGCGGCAGCCTTGGACAGCGACGCCTTCATGGCGCCGGCGGCCGAGGCCAGCATCGCTTCGCGGGACTCGAGGTCCGCGAGCTTCTGGACGTCCTCCTTCGAGAGCGCCTTGCCCTCGAAGAGACCGGACTTGATCACGAGCCTGTCGTGCGTCTTGGCGAAGTCACGCAGAGCCTTCGCAGGCTCCACCGGCTCACCCTTGATGAAGGCGATAGCGGTCGGACCGCTGAGCGTGCCATCGAGAGCGGTGATGCCGGCCTCGCGGGCGGCGATCTCCGTGAGCGTGTTCTTCACCACGGCGTACGTCGTCTCGGAACCCAGTGAGCGGCGGAGCTCCTGGAGCTCCCCCACGCTGAGCCCGCGATATTCGGTGATGACGGCGGCATCGGACTCGCGGAACAGATCCGCGATCTCCGAGACGGCGTCCACCTTGTCGGGATTCGCCATGGCCCTCCTTCCAGAGGTCTCTCGCCGACGGGTGAAGTCGTCCTCAGGCACGGAAAAGGCCTCGACACGCAGGTGTCGAGGCCTCATTCGCACGTGATGCCCGCGCCGCGAGGGCTCCGGCACATACCGGATGGGCACGACCGTGCGAGGTCGCTTCTACACCTGCGCAGGCCATCCCGTGCGGGATTTCTTCGGTCGCTCTCGGGGTCGAGGGCGACGACCGGCGGTCTTCGGTGCCTACAGACTACCGGGACGCGGCGCGAGCCACTACCCCGCGTGGAGCGAAGTGCCTCACAACACCGCCCCACGAATGCAGTTCGGCACCTGGGACGCATGCTCGAGTGAGCATGAATCCCAGGTGCCGAATTATGGCGCGACGGGCCGGCCGTGCCGGACCGGACTGACTGATCTCCGACCGGCCACAAGCTCGCAGGAGCTCGATCAGGCCCGGTCAGACTGACGGATCAGGCCTCGTCGGTGTCCTCGAGGAGGTTGCGCGTGCGGTTCACGTCGACCGGGATGCCCGGGCCCATGGTGGTGGACACGGTGATCTTCGAGATGTAGCGGCCCTTCGAGGAGGACGGCTTCAGCCGGAGGATCTCATCGAGGGCGGCGACGTAGTTCTCGACCAGCTGCTGATCAGTGAAGGAGACCTTGCCGATCAGGTAGTGCAGGTTCGCTGCACGGTCGGTGCGGAACTCGATCTTGCCGCCCTTGATGTCGGACACGGCCTTGGCGGTGTCCATCGTGACCGTGCCGGTCTTGGGGTTCGGCATGAGGCCGCGGGGGCCGAGCACGCGGCCCAGTCGACCGACCTTGCCCATCAGGTTCGGCGTGGCGACGGCCGAGTCGAAGTCGGTCCAGCCGCCGGCGACCTTCTCGATGAGCTCGTCGTCGCCGACCTCGTCGGCCCCGGCCTCGAGGGCCGCGTCGGCCTGCGCACCGGTCGCGAAGACGATGACGCGGGAGGTCTTACCGGTGCCGTTGGGCAGGTTGACCGTGCCGCGGACCATCTGATCGGCCTTGCGCGGGTCGACGCCCAGACGCATGGCGACCTCGACGGACGCGTCGAACTTCGCCGGGGAGGTCTTCTGGGCCAGACGCAGGGCGTCCAGCGGCGAGTACTCGCGGCCCGCTTCGACCTTGGCCGCGCTGTCCTTGTAACCCTTGCTACGGAATACCATCTCGTCAGTCCTCCACCGTGATGCCCATGGAACGAGCGGTCCCGGCGACGATCTTCGCCGCGGTATCCATGTCGTTCGCGTTCAGATCAGGCATCTTGGTCTCCGCGATCTCGCGGACCTGAGCCTGGGTGATCGTGCCGACCTTGTCCGTATGCGGAGTGGCCGAGCCCTTCTGGAGGCCGGCGGCCTTCTTGATGAGCTCAGCGGCCGGCGGGGTCTTCGTGATGAAGGTGAACGAGCGATCCTCGTAGACCGTGATCTCGACCGGGATGATGTTGCCGCGCTGATCGGCGGTCGCATCGTTGTACGCCTTGACGAACTCCATCATGTTCACGCCGGCAGCGCCGAGCGCGGGACCCACGGGCGGCGCAGGTGTGGCCTGGCCGGCCTGGATCTGGAGCTTGATGACGCTCGCGATCTTCTTCTTGGGAGCCATTGCTCTTCTCTCTGTGTCGTGGTCCGGGCGGAGCTCATCATGCTCCTCCCACTGCGGGGACCTGGACGCGCCGGGGGCGACGTCAGGTCCGGTGCGACGCTACCTGCACGTCGCGTCGGCGTCGACCGGGATCAAGGGTGATCCTGGTCGTACTGCCGCGGCGCAGGCCGCGGCGCCGAACGGGTCCGATCAGATCTTGGTGACCTGATCGAAGCCGAGCTCGACCGGGGTCTCGCGCCCGAAGATGGACACGAGCACCTGGAGCTTCTGGGTCTCCGCGTGGATCTCGGAGATCGTCGCCGGCATGGTCTCGAACGGACCGTCCATGACGGTGACGGACTCGCCCACGTGGAAATCGGGCATCTTCTGCGCGGCGGCGGGCTTGCTCGGAGTGCCGCCCGAGGAGCGCTTCTTCTCCGGCAGGCCGACGGAGGGCTCCAGCAGCGAGTAGATCTCGTCGAAGCTCAGCGGCGTCGGGTCGGTCGCGTTGCCGACGAAGCCGGTCACGCCCGGGGTGTCGCGCACCACGCGCCACGATTCGGTGGTCAGGTCCATGCGCACCAGCACGTAACCGGGCACCCGCACCCGGCGGACGATCTTCTTCTGGCCGTTCTTGACCTCGGTCGCGTCCTCCATCGGGACCTGGACCTCGAAGATGTAGTCCTCCATGTCCTGGGTCTCGGTACGCGTCGCGAGCTGGGACTTCACGCGGTTCTCGTGGCCGGAGTAGGAATGGACGACGTACCACTCACCGGGAGCGGAGCGCAGATGACGCTTCAGCTCGACCAGCGGGTCCTCTTGCTCGGATTCCTCGGAGTCCTCGGATTCCTGGGGCGCTTCGGACTCCGCGGCCTCGTCACCGGTGGCCGGCTCGGCGTCGCCGTCGACCGGGTCGGCGGCCGTCTCCGCGGCGTCCTCACCCTCCTCGGTGGGGGCCTCCTGATCCACAGAGGCATCCTCGGCGAGCTCGGCCTCGGAGCTCTGCGCCTCGGCGTCAGCCGCCTGGGGCGCTGCGTCGGTCTCGGGAGACGACGAGAACGACAGGGAGTCGTCGACGTCCTGGTAGGACTCTTCGGGGGATGAGGTCTGGTCGCTCATCAGCGGGGAACCTGCCTTCCTGACGGCTGTGGAATGGTCGGGCGCGGTGCGGCGTGCTGCTCGGCGCGGACCCGCTCAGACTCCCGCGTCGGGAGACGAGAACGCAGTCCGGGACAGCCAGCTGAATCCGGCATCGAGGCCGAAGATCAGCAGGATCATCACGATCACGAACACCAGGACCGTGATCGAGTACACGACCAGTTCCTTACGGGTCGGGACGACGACCTTCCTGAGCTCCGCGATGACCTGGCGGATGAACAGACCGATTGCCACGAACGGGTTGCTGGACCCGGAGCCCTGGGCGTCGCCGCTGGTGGGCGCCGACGGGGCGTTCTGGCTGGAATTCACGTCTGGACTGTCCGATCTCCTCGAGGTCATCCGTATCCGGCCGGGCGGACCCGGCCGGGCCGGCAGGGCAGACAGGGCTCGAACCTGCAACCTGCGGTTTTGGAGACCGCTGCGCTACCAATTGCGCCACTGCCCTCCACGCGGGAAAGTCCCCCGTGAGGTTGGTCCGTACCGCCTCGAAGAACGGGCACGAATCTGACCAGCGATCAGCATACAAGCCGGGGCGACCCTGTGCGAATCCGCCCGCGCCAGATCACATCGGCCCACGGCTCGGCACCGCTGCGCCCGGGCCGCAGAGCCGACTCGCGCAGCCCGCCGTCGCCGGTGATCCGCACTTCGGGCGACCTGGCACCGCGGGGAGAGCTCTGCCACGATAGTCGGGTGATCACCGACGACGTCCCCACCTCTGCCAGCACTCCTCAGCGCGCCCGTATCTCCCAGCGGGTCGGCGCGATCGCCCCGTCGGCCACCCTCGCGGTCGACGCCAAGGCCAAGGAGCTCAAGGCCGCCGGGCGCCCGGTCATCGGTTTCGGCGCCGGCGAGCCCGACTTCCCCACCCCTCGGCACATCGTCGACGCGGCCATCGAGGCGGCATCGGATCCGGTCAACCACCGCTACTCCCCCGCCGCCGGCCTGCCGGCGCTGCGGCAGGCCCTGGCCGAGAGCGTCTCCGCCTCCACCGGTCTGACCGTCGAGCCGGCCCAGACCCTCGTGACAAACGGCGGCAAGCAGGCCGTGTACCAGACCTTCGCGACGCTGCTGGACCCGGGCGACGAGGTGCTGCTGCCGGCCCCGTACTGGACGACCTACCCCGAGGCGATCCGCCTGGCCGGGGCCGCGGACGTGCCGGTCCTGGCGGGCGCGGACCAGGGCTACGTGCCCATGATCGCTCAGCTCGAGGCGGCCCGCACCGAGCGCACCCGCGCGATCGTCGTGTGCTCCCCGTCGAACCCGACCGGCGCGGTCATGACCCAGCAGCAGCTGCGCGAGCTGGGCACCTGGGCCCTGGAGCACGGGCTGTGGGTGATCACCGACGAGATCTACCAGCACCTCACCTACGAGGGCGTCACCTTCACCTCGATCCTCGCGGCGGTCCCCGAACTCGCCGAGACCACCGTGATCCTCGGCGGAGTGGCGAAATCCTTCGCGATGACCGGCTGGCGCGTGGGCTGGATGGTCGGGCCGCGGGACGTCGTCGCCGCGGCCGGCAATCTGCAGTCCCACCTGACCTCCAACGTCAACAACATCGCCCAGCGCGCCGCGATCGCCGCACTGACCGGGCCGACGGAGCCCGTCGAACGCATGCGCGAGGCCTTCGACCGTCGCCGCCGCACCATCGTCGAGAAGCTGGCGGCCGTGCCGGGCTTCACCGTGCCCACCCCCACCGGGGCGTTCTACGCCTTCCCGGACGTCTCCGGCGTGCTCGGCCGCGAGATCCGTGGCAGGCAGGTCACCACGTCCACCGAGCTGGCGACCGTGATGCTGGAGGAGGCGGAGGTCGCCGCCGTTCCCGGCGAGGCCTTCGGGGCCCCCGGCCACCTGCGCTTCTCCTACGCACTGAACGACGACGACCTCGCCGAGGGCATCGACCGTCTGGCCGCGCTGCTGTCCGAGTGAGCCCCGCGGGCCCGGACGAGGGCACCCCGCGCGACCTCGCCGCTCTGCCGAAGGCGCATCTGCACCTGCACTTCACGGGGTCGATGCGCACCTCGACCCTGCGGGACCTCGCCGGCGAGCGCGGGATCCTGCTGCCTCGGTCACTGACCGAGGAGGTGGCACTGCAGGTCGAGCCGACCCACCGCGGCTGGTTCCGCTTCCAGCGGCAGTACGACGCGGCCCGTGCCGTCGTCGACGGCGAGGACGCCATGCGCCGGATCATCCACGAGGCGGCGCAGGACGATGCCGCCGAGGGCTCGGGACGCCTGGAGCTGCAGGTCGATCCCACCAGCTACGCGCCGTTCGTCGGTGGGCTCACCGCGGCGATGGAGATCGTGCTGGACCAGGCGGAGCGGTCCGAAGCGGCGACCGGAGTGAGCATCGGGATCATCGTCGCCGCCTCCCGTACCCGGCACCCCATGGACGCCCGAACCCTCGCGCGCCTCGCCGCGCGTCACGCGGGCAGAGTGATCGGTTTCGGCCTCTCCAACGACGAGCGCCGCGGCACCACCGAGGAGTACGGGCCGGCGTTCCGCATCGCCCGCGGAGCCGGGCTGCTCTCGGTGCCCCACGGCGGGGAGCTGCTAGGACCGGACCACGTCCAGGAGGCGGTGGAGCACCTGGCTCCCGATCGTCTCGGCCACGGGGTGCGTGCGGCCGAGGACCCTCGCCTGCTCGAGCGCATCGTCGAGGCCGATATCGGCCTGGAGGTCTGCCCCGCCTCGAACGCGTCGCTCGGTGTCGTCGCCGAGCCCGGCGATGTGCCGCTGCGGCAGCTGGTCGACGCCGGAGCGCAGGTCGCCCTCGGGGCCGACGATCCCCTGCTGTTCGGCTCCCGCCTCCTGGACCAGTACGAGACCGCCCGGGCCGTCGGGCTCTCCGACCCCGAGCTCGCCGATCTCGCCGCCGCCTCCATCAGGCTCTCGGCCGCGGACGAGGCGACCCGCACGCGGCTCCTGGCCGGCGTGCGCGACTGGCTGGAGGGCGTACGGCCGGAGGGTGACTGGCCGGGAGGCGACCCGCCCGACCGGGCCTGACCTCCACCCGACCGACGCCCGAGTCAGCTGGGTTCCGATTCGTACCAGCTGAGTGGAACGTATCGGAACCCAACCCATCCGGCCGCCGGAATAGGCCCGGAGAAAGAACCGGGATGGGCCCGCGGGGAGCAATGGACCCGCAGGGAGACGGGCGCCGCCGGCCCCGGGGAGCTCAGCGGCCCTGGCCGGCCCCGGAGAGCTCAGCGGTCCTGGCCGGCGCCCTCGGACGGCAGGGCCAGGAAGAACTCCGGGGCGGTGAACCCGCGCTCGGCGAACGCTGCCGCGATCGCCTCGGCCACGCTCTGGGCCTCGTCGGCCTCGACCAGGGCGATCGTCGACCCTCCGAAACCGCCGCCGGTCATGCGGGCGCCGTGGGCACCGGCCGCACGCGCCGCGTCGACCGCGACATCGAGCTGGGCGACGGTGACCTCATAGTCCTCACGGAGGGAATCGTGGGAGGCATTCAGCAGCCGGCCCAGCTCGGCCACGTTCTCGCGCACGGTGCCGGAGGCGAGCAGTGCGTCGAAGTCCTTGACCCGCTGGATCTCGGTGATGGAGTGGCGGGCACGGCGACGGACCACCTCGTCCTCGATGCGCGGCAGCAGCTCCTCGAGCCGGCCGGCATCGGCCTCACGCAGGGTCGCCACCCCCAGGGCCTCGGCGGCGCGCTCACTGTCCGCGCGGCGCGCGGTGTACTCGCCATCGACATGGGAGTGCTCCGCGCGGGTGTCGGTGATCAGCAGCGCGAGGCCCTGCTGGGCGAGGTCCCACGGCACGGCCCGGGTGGAGAAGTCACGGCAGTCCAGGAACAGGGCGTGGCCGGCATGGGAGAGCACCGCGGCGGACTGATCGAGCCCGCCCGTGGACGCCCCGGCGAAGGAGGTCTCGGCGGTGATGGCGGCCTTGACCCGATCCAGCGGACCGGTCCCCAGGCTCAGCAGCGCCTCGATGGCCTCCGCCGCAGCGCATTCGAGCGCGGCGGAACTGGACAGTCCCGCACCGAGCGGCACCTGGCCGTCGATCATCACATCCATGCCCTGGGTGGTGGCCCCGGAGATGTAGGGGCGCAGGGCCCACAGCACGCCGGCGACGTACGCCGGCCAGCCGTCGATCGCTCCCGGCTCGAGGTCGCGCGCGTCGATATCGAGCACCCGATCGTCCTGAGCGGAGCGCAGGCGCACCCGGTCGGTGGGCGTCCGGGCGGCCGCCGCGTAGCAGCGGTGCGAGATCGCCATCGGCAGGCACAGCCCGTCCTGGTAGTCGACATGCTCGCCGATGATGTTCACGCGTCCGGGCGCCGACCAGACCCCGTCGGGCTGGTATCCGAAGGACTCGAGGAACAGCGACTCCGCCCGCTCGGCGGCCTCGGTGCGATCGGGGGCGGCGGACAGCACGACCGCGGCGGATCCGTCGGCCGTGGAGTCCGCCGCTGGGGCGCCGACGGATCGGGCGCCCTCGGTCAGGGTCTCGGCGGTGCCGGCGTCTGCGGCAGAGGTCATCGTCTTCCTTCCGGAACTCTTGAGGGCCGGGGCACTGGCCATACCGCGCGGTAGGCCCCGGCACGGCGACCGAAAGTGTAACCCCCGGGGCGTCGGCGGCCCTCGTCAGCGCGTGAGGTTCACGCGCGTGAGCAGCGGCCGCGGCCGCTGTCAGGGCCTGAGCGCGAGGCAGGCCACCGACGGCGCGGGGATCGGGTCCCCGGCCACGGAGAGCTCGTCCCGCTCCAGGCGCAGCACGTCGATGCGGTCGCTCTCCTGGGCAGCGACCAGCACCAGGTCGCCGAGCCGGGTGAAGTGGCGCGGGTGCGCCCCGACCTCGATCTCCGAGACGAGCTGCGGCCGCATCTGGGCCAGCGACAGCGCGGAGACGGTGTCCGGCCCGCGATTGGCGACCAGCAGCACGGACTCGTCGGCCGACAGCTCCACGTGCGAGAGCGCGTTGTCACCCTCCCGGCCGCTGGCGGCGGTGCTCGAGCGCACGCTCCACTCGCGCGTCGCACCCTGCGGAGCCGACGCGCCGGGGCGTTCGGCCGGGACGTCCCGTCGCACCGCGGTCGCGATCATGCCGGAGCGCTCGCACGAGATGTGCAGCTGCTCGGACTCATGGTCGGGCGCGAGGTGGCGCGGGCCGCTGCCGCGCGGCAGGGGGATCTCGCCCGCCAGGTCGACCTCTCCGGTGGAGTCCTGGCGATAGAGGAACACCCGGTCCAGGCCGAGATCCGGAACGGCCAGGAGGTCGGTGCCGGGAAGCGCCACCACCTGGTGGGGGTGCGGCCGGCCGCCGTCGGCCAGGGAATGGTGGTCATCGCGGTCGACCGACTCGACGGGCAGGCCCTCGGCGTCCAGGCGCACGGTCTCGACGGTGCCGGAGCCGTAGCCGGCCACCAGCAGGGTCGACGGGGAGCGCCCGAAGGCCAGGTGGCAGCCACCGGCGGCCGCCAGCCGATGATCAGCGACGACGTCGGCGCTGCGGCCGTCCTGCCCTACGCGCACCGCCACCACGCGGGCCGGATCGGTCTCGAGCACCGCATACAGGAGCGTCCCGTCCGGGCTCCACAGCACGAAGGACGGATCCGGCAGCTCCACACTCGCCCCGCGTTCGACCGTCAGCGCCGGGGCACCGTCCGCTCCGCCGGGGACGCCGGTTCCCTCGGTCGTCAGCCGGATCAGTTCGAGACCGGGGCCCCGGCCGGTGCCGCTCCGGGAGTAGCAGCCGACGGCGATCAGTGCGGGGATGCTCACTGGGGGACCCTCCTTAGTGCGGCCTTGTTCGGTAGGGTCGTGACCACTCGGTCCCGGCGGGTGCATGGCCTAGGATGCGAGCCGTTCGACGGCCAGCATGAGTTCTGCCAGCCCTGCC
>NZ_JBZXYT010000030.1:0-46439 GCF_059391765.1 Brachybacterium sp. SYSU DS0246
CCAGCCGCACCACCATCAGCGACACGGCCGTCAGCAGGCTCAGGCCGCCGAGGAAGGTGATCAGCAGCGTGCGCATCGAGGCGGCCTGACCGGCGCTGCCCGAGCGGGCGATCAGCAGGAAGGAGGCGATCGAGGTGAGCTCCCAGGTGATGAACAGCAGCACCAGGTCGTCGGCGAGCACGAGGCCCACCATCGACAGGGTGAACAGCACCATCACCAGGGAGAAGCTGAGGTGGCGCCCGGGCTCGAAGTATCGCGCCGAGTAGGCGAGCACGATCGCGCCGATGACCAGGGCGATCATGGCGAAGACGATGCCGACGCCGTCCGCGCGCAGGGCGAGATCGATGTCCCACTGCGGAGCCCACGGCATCGTGAACACAGCAGCGGGATCGTCGCCGGCGCCGGCGAGGACCGCCGAGGCGGCCGGGATCAGGGTCGCGGTGGCCACGAGGTACAGCCCGGCGAGCACCCAGCAGGCGGCGCGGCCGAGCACCCGGTCCAGCAGCGGCGTGAGCGCGGCCGTGGCGAGCAGGATCAGGAGCGTCCAGAGCACCGACACCGTCAGCACCCCGGCCGGGAGCGGTCGGACGTGGCGGGGCGGGGCATGGCCGTGATCCTACCGATCTGCAGGCGGCGGCCAAAGTTCCGGACGCCCACCGGGCACTCCGACGGGCCCGCGCGCGCACGCGAGATAAATAAGCCTCGTTCGCACGCCTCAC
The DNA here is from genome assembly GCF_059391765.1 of Brachybacterium sp. SYSU DS0246. Taxonomy (NCBI): domain Bacteria; kingdom Bacillati; phylum Actinomycetota; class Actinomycetes; order Micrococcales; family Dermabacteraceae; genus Brachybacterium; species Brachybacterium sp. SYSU DS0246. The sequence goes on from NZ_JBZXYT010000030.1 coordinate 720, forward strand.
GCCCCGTTTCCGTGGCCGGAATCACGCGCTCGAGGGGTGCTCCGGGCTGAGGCCGAGGCATCGGCCGGCCCCGCGGAGCCGACCCCGCAGTGGCGGAGCCGATCCCAGCGCAGCGGTCATGCGCACCTCGGACGGCCACGACGGACGGCCCCGCAGCCGTGTGGCTGCGGGGCCGTGTGGCTGCGGGGCTGTGTGGCTGCGGGGCCGTCGCGTCGTCGGGACCGGAGGGTCGGCCACCCGATGCAGGAGACCGGCGATCAGCCGCCCATGAACGTGATGTTCTGCTCCGTGCGGGCGCGGTGCAGGAACGCCGCGGTGGCGTCACGGTTCATCGGGTTCAGCGGACGGTAGGTGCCATCGCTCCAGCCCTTGGAGATGCCCTGGTCCTCGAGCCAGGCGATCTCCTTGGCGTACATGATGTGCGTGGGCACGTCCTCGAAGGGACGCTCGGTGGGCTCGTCGAAGGCGGGCGAGCCGGCGTAGCGGTACATGAACGCCGCCATCGCATCGCGCGCGATGGGCTGGGTGGGCCGGAAGGTGCGGTCGCTCCAGCCGGTCGTGATGCCCTGCTGGTACGCCCAGATGATCGCGTCGTAGTGCTCCTGACCGCGCTCGACGTCGCGGAACGGCTCGCTGCGCGGGGGCGTGACCTCCGGCGAACCGGCCAGGCGGTGCAGGAACGCGGCCATCGCGTCACGGTTGACGGGCTGGACGGGACGGAAGGTGCCGTCCTTGTAGCCCTTGGCGATGCCGTTCTCGTACGCCCAGATGACCGACTCGTAGTGCTCGTCCTCAGGGCCCATGTCGGAGAAGGGGTGCTCCTCGGCGATCGGCAGCACCTGGATCACGGCGGGCTTGGGGCCGACGCCGTCGAAATCGGGGAAGTAGGAGCGCTGGTCGCCCCACTCGCCGTCCTCACCGGGGTGCTGGACCGAGACGAAGGCGGTCTGGTCCTGGTCGCGGATGATCGGGCCGCAGGTCTCGGCGTCGATCGGGACCGAGAGGAACTGCTCGACGCGGCCGCGGCTGTCGCCGTCCAGGGTCACGCGGAACAGGCCGTCGTTGTAGCCGATGCCCGAGGGGGCGCCGTCGGTGGAGATCCAGAGGTTGCCCACCGAGTCGAAGGCGAGGTTGTCCGGGCAGGAGATCGGGGAGACCTTGTCCTGCGGGAATCCGGAGAAGTAGGTCTGATCGCCCTGCTCGGGGTCGCCGCACACCATCAGCAGGTTCCAGGAGAACGTCGTCGAGGACTGGTCGCCCTGCTCGTCGATCTCCACGATGTGGCCGTCGCGGTTCTCCGTGCGAGGGTTCATCTCGTCGGCCGGCGCGTTGCCGTCGACGCCGCGGCCGGAGTTGTTGGTGCAGGCGACGTACACGCGGCGGGAGGCCAGGGAGGGCTCGACGTCCTCGCAGCGGTCCATCTTGGTCGGGCCCACGGTGTCGGCCGCGAGGCGGGTGTTGACCAGGACCTCCTCGACGGTGAAGCCCTCGACCTGGGACTTGCCCTTGAGCACGAGCGGCAGCCACTCGCCGGTGCCGTCGAAGGCGCCGTCGGAGGGAACCTCGCCGGAGCCGTCGATCTCGTCGGCGGAGTTGCCGGTGAACTTGGCGACGAAGAGGTCGCCCTCCTCCAGCAGCTTCATGTTGTGGTCGCGGTCGCCCTCGACGTACTTCTTCTTGGAGACGAACTTGTAGAGGTAGTCGAAGACCTCGTCGTCGCCCATGTACGCGACGACGCGGTCGTCCTCGCCGATGATCACGTTGGCGCCCTCGTGCTTGAAGCGGCCCATCGCGGTGTGCTTGCGAGGGGTGGACTCGGGGTCGAACGGGTCGACCTCGACGATCCAGCCGAAGCGGTTGGGCTCGTTCTCGTAGCCCTCGTTGCGGGCGTCGAAGCGGTCGTACTTCTGCTCCCACAGGCGGGAGGTCTCGCGGTCAGCCAGGCCGTAGCGCTGCTCGGCCTCAGAGGTGCCGGGAGCGCGGAAGTAGCCGTGGAAGTTCTCCTCGCCGGAGAGCAGCGTACCCCAGGGGGTCAGGCCGCCGGCGCAGTTGCCGAGCGTTCCCAGGACGGTCCTGCCCTTGGGGTCGTCAGCGGTCGTGACCAGGTCGCTGCCGGCGGCGGGGCCGGTCAGGGCGAACTCGTCGTCGAGATGGATGCGGCGGTTCAGCTCCGCGCCCTGGACATAGCTGTAGGGCGAGATGGCGTTCTCGCGCTCGAGCTCGACGACGGTGAGCCCGTGGGCGGCCATGCCGATCTCGATGATGTCGTCCTGGTCCGTGTCGGCCGGGAACATGATGTTCTCGTTCGTGTACTCGTGGTTCACGAACATCACGGCGCGCTTGCCGTCGGTGTCCGGGATCTCCTGGATCTCGGTGTAGTCGTTGTTGTAGCCGAACTGGACCCGCTGGGCCTCGGCGCTCTGGGCGTTCCAGTCGAACTCGGGGGCGTCGTCGAACAGCGGGTCGCCCCAGCGGATCACGGGGTGCCACTCGAAGCCCTCGGGCACGGTGAACTCGTCGGTCTCGAAGTTCACCGGAGCGATCGCGTCGAAGTCGAGCGAGGTGCCGTTGGGGGCGAGGGCGGGCGCGGGGCCGACGGTCGGGGCCGCCGGAGAGGAGCCGGCCGGGGCCGCGACGGCGCCCTGGGTGCCGGCCAGGGCGATCGCGATGGCGCCGCCGGTGCCGCCGAGCATGGTGCGGCGGGAGAGCGCGGCGGAGGCGATGTCGCGGAAGGTGGAGTTGTCGCTGTGGTTGCAGGGGCCGTAGGCGCACTGGTTACCGCACTTCAGCGCACACGTCACCGCCGAGCGCTTGCCGCGCACGGAGTCCTTCATCATCAGAGGCAGGTCGATCAGGGCCATCGGAAGATCCTTTGCTGTTGATCGTGCTCTCGGCCGCGATAACGGGCGGAGTCGACCTGACAATGCGCCAGCAAAGTGATCCCGTTCTCGCCCTGAGGCGACACCGGGGTGAACTCTGAGAGGAATTCGTATGACGCGAGTGCGGCGTCCCGGGCTCGGCACGGAGTCCGTGCCGGTCAGGGTCGCGGTGGGGCGGAGGAGTCAGGGCCTGGGTGGGCTGAGGGGTCAGGGTCTCGGTGGGCTGAGGAGTCAGGGCCTCGGTGGGCTGACGAAGGTGTCGGGCTTGACCAGCACCACCGGCACGGGCGATTCGATCGCGACCCGCTGCGAGGTCGAGCCCAGCAGGATCTTCCCGATCGGGGTGCGGCGCCGGATGCCGATCACGACGAGGTCGACGGCGTCGTTCTCGATGGCGTCGAGGATGTCGTCGGCCGGGTCGTCGCGCTTGGGGACGGTGCGCAGCTCGTGCTCGAGGCCGGTCTCGGCCAGGCGCTCCGCGAGCGGCCGGGGGTCGCTGACGCCGCGGGCCTTGCGCGGGTCCGGCGCGCGCTCGGAGGCGAGCACCAGGAGGGAGGCGTCGCGCCGCCTCGCCTCCTCGACGGCGAAGGCGAGCGCGGCCTCACTGGTCGCACTGGGGACATAGGCCAGCAGGACGGTGGTCATGGCATCTCCCTGGGGGAACGGTCGAAGAGGGCGGCGACTCGGGCGAGGTCCGGGTTCCGCCGGGAACTGAGCTCAGCCGAGGTCGTCGGGGTGGCGGATGCGGGTGCGCCGGGATCGGACGGCGCTGTTGTAGATCCAGGTGATCGCGAACAGCACCAGGCCGATCGCGAGGAGACCGCCGGCGATGATGTAGTTCTGCGCGGGCTGCGCCAGCGGCGTGATCAGGGCGAAGGCGGTGATCGCGCCGATCACCGGCAGCACCGTCGGGGTCCGGAAGTGGCCCTCGCGGCCCGGTTCCCGGCGCAGGACCAGCACCGCCACGTTGACCAGGCCGAACACGGCCAGCAGCAGCAGCGCGGTGGTGCCGCCGAGAGCGGAGATGGTGCCTTCGGCGAGGACGTAGCGCACGGTGAGCACCAGCGCGAAGGCCAAGCCGGTGGAGAAGAGGATCCCGGCCCACGGGGTGCGTCGGCTGCGCAGCACCCCTCGCAGGAACCCGGGCAGCACTTCCTGCTTGGCCATGCCGTACAGCAGGCGGGAGGCCATCATCATGTTGATCAGCACCGTGTTGGCCACCGCGAAGATCGAGATGAACGCGAAGATCGTATCGATCGGGATGCCCGGGGCGCCGACCTCGACGACGGTCAGCAGCGGTGTGGTCGCCTCCGTGAGCTGACCGATCGGGACCACGGCCACGGCGAGCACGGAGATCAGCACGTAGATCACGCCGGTGATGGACAGGCCGCCGATCAGTGCGCGCGGGAAGTTCTTGACCGGGTTGACCGTCTCCTCGGCCATGTTCACCGAGTCCTCGAAGCCGACCATCGAGAAGAACGCCAGGGCGGTGGCGCCGATGACGGCCATGAACAGGCTCTTGTCGTTCGCGGTCTCGAACAGGATCACGCGGGAGAAGTCCGCCTTGCCCTCGGCGATCGCGAAGAAGCCGACGAGGATGACGAGGGTGAGGCCAGAGAGCTCGATGAGGGTCAGGGCGACGTTCGCCTTCACCGACTCCGAGACGCCGTAGAGATTGATCAGGGCGACCAGGGCGATGAACGCCAGCGCGATCGCCGTCGCGGTCCCGGTCGCGGCGCCCCCGAGGGTCTCGTCCAGCCCGAAGGCCTTGAGCACGTTGTCGGCGAGGAAGATCGAGCTGGTCGAGGCCGAGGTGATGCCGGAGGAGAGCACCGCGAAGGTGACCATGAAGGTCAGGAAGTGGATGCCGAACGCCTTGTGGACGTACAGCGCGGCACCGGCGGCCTGCGGGTACTTGGTGACCATCTCGACGTAGGACAGCGCCGAGACCATGGCCACGGCGAAGGCGATGATGATCGGCAGCCAGCCCGCGCCGCCCACTTCCCCGGCGACCTTGCCGGTCAGGGCGTAGACGCCGGTTCCCAGGATGTCGCCGACGATGAACAGCAGCAGGAGCTTGGGGGTGATGGCCTGCTTCAGCTCGGGCTGGTCGGAGGCGCCGCCGGCCGGTGCCGGGTCGCCCGGCGCTGCCGGGGCAGGCTCGTGGGGCTCGCTCATCAGGATCCTCCCGGGGAACGGGGATTCGGGCGGGCCGCTCAAGGTGGCGCCGGGCTCGCGATGAGCGTCGGCGCTCAGGGACACCGTGAACGGCTGACAGCGAACTCTACTCCGTGGTGTCCGTGCTCACACCGAGGCCGACGGGAAACAGACCGACGTGTTGCGCCGCGCCCGGTCCGGCCGCGGACACGCGTCTCCGCCGGCCTCAGCAGACCGGCTCTGCCAGCCCTCTCAGCGCTGCGTCGAACGCTGTTGCGGCCATCAGCGCCGCTGCGTCGGCCGCTCCGCCGGTTGCGCCAGGTCCCCCTGCGGCAGCCCGTCGTCCGTCCCGCCGGGGGCGTGGCCGTCCACCTCGCCGGCCTGGCCCCGGTCCTCGGACCTGCTCTCGCCAACGTCCACGTCCTCGCCCGCGGCCTGGTCCGCGCCCTCGTCCTCGTCCTCGTGGGAGGAGACGCGCAGCGTCTGCACCCACTGGCGAGAGGCGTCGGAGCTGATCGCGAGCACGCCGAGGGCGGAGGCACCGGCGCCGACCAGCAGCGAGTGGGTCACGTCGCCGCCGGAGGAGGTGGCCAACGCCAGGCGCACGACCGCGTCGGCCGTGAACACGGCCATCAGGGCGATCCGGGCCCAGCGGCTGCGGCGCAGCACCCCGATCAGCAGCAGCACCAGCATCAGGGCGAACCCGGAGGCCACGCCCAACCCGGTCTGGCCGGGGAACAGCAGCGTCGCGTCATCGAACAGAGGCAGCGGGCTCGTCCCCAGCAGCTGGGTGAGCCATTGCGCGACCACGAGCCCCGCCTGCAGCAGCACGAGGGCGCCGGTGAACGCGACCGTCGGCGGCGGCAGGTGGTGGTCGGCCGCCCGGGCCACGGCCTCGTGGAAGTCGTCGACCGTCCCGTGCCACTGCGCAGAGATCTCGTTGCCCAGATCGGTGCGGCCGGTGACGCCGCTGGTGAGGCGGGCCGCGGCCAGCGCGGACTGGGTCGCGGCGCGGGCGCGGGCCTTCATCACGGTGGTCCCCGTCGGCCGGTGCCGGGGCAGCATCATCGCGGTCGCCCCGTCGGACCGGGAGGCGGCGCCGGCCACATCGATCACCGGCAGGTGGCCGTCGGTGCGGAACCGGTCGCCCTGGCCGTTGCGGTGGTGGTACGCGGTCGAGAACTCGTGGATCATCTCGACGGGGATCTCCCGGTCGGCGTAGCGCACGGTGTCGATCAGGTAGTCGCGCTCGACGTCGATGTTCTCGTCGATGCGGTGGGTGACCTGGAGGGTGAAGAACGAGAAGCCGACGGCGCGGTCGTAGGTGCCGGCGGCGAGCCAGTCCGCCCGGTAGCCGCCGGGCAGCACGAAGTCCGGCGGCATCCGCCAGAACCGCACGTGGTGACGTTTGGTGGTGGTCCCGCCGACCTCCTGCTGGTAGGTGAAGTCGTGGCGTCGGCCCATCAGGTACAGGTCGGAGACGGGTGCCGAGGGGTACGAGCTGCGCAGCAGCGTCGAGCGGACCATCGACCAGGCCGAGGAGACGGTGCGCTCCTCGGCGAGCACCCAGCCCGCGCGGCGCATCGCCACGTGCAGATCGCGCTCGGGGCCGTCGAAGGCGAGGTTGATCGGGTCCGAGAGCACGCCCTCGGTGGTTCGGGTGCGGCCGAAGAAGTAGTCCGGCAGATAGATCCAGGTCATCAGCTGATGCAGGCGCGGCAGCGTGATGTAGGTCAGCAGGATCCAGAATCCAGCCAGGTACAGCAGCCGGATGGGCGTCAGCGAGAAGCCCTCGATCAGGTACAGCAGCGCCAGCCACACCGAGACCACCACGCCGGTGGCGATGAACAGGGTGTCCAGCAGTCCGTACACGTCCAGCCGCCGCCCCTCGGGGGTGTGCCCGCGGGCATGGTCGTAGGCGGGCGGTCCGTCGGGGACGGGCCGCTCCAGCGGTGCAAGACGTGAGCTGCGTGCCGGTGTCACCGGGTCCGCCCCGGGCTCGTCGAGCTCATGACTCCATCGTAGGCTGGCGGCGACGCCGATCCCTCCAGGAGGAGACCATGTCCACCAGTCCTTCGCTGACCTTTCATGACGGCCACCCGATCCCGCAGCTCGGCTACGGCGTGTACAAGGTCGACAACGAGGTCGCGGCCGACCTGACCGGGCAGGCCATCGACGCCGGCTACCGTCACATCGATACCGCCAAGCTGTACGGCAACGAGGAGGGCGTGGGCCGCGCGGTGCGCGCCGCCGACGTGCCCCGCGAGGACCTCTTCGTCACCACCAAGCTGTGGAACGACGAGCACGCCTACGATGACGCGATCGCCGCGTGCGAGGCGTCCCTGGAGCGGCTGGGCCTGGACTACATGGACCTCTACCTCATCCACTGGGCGGTCCCGTCCCAGGGCCAGTACGTCGAGGCGTGGGAGGCGCTGGTCGAGTTGCAGAAGCGGGGCCTGACCCGCTCGATCGGTGTCTCGAACTTCCCGCTCGCCGAGCTCGAGGAGATCATCGCCGCCATCGGCGTCACCCCGGTGATCCACCAGATCGAGCTGCATCCCTACTTCCAGCAGCGCGAGCTGCGCGAGGCCCACGCCCAGCACAGCATCCTCACCCAGTCCTGGGGGCCGCTCGGCCAGGGCAAGTCCGACCTCCTCGAGAACCCCGTCATCACCGGCATCGCCGCTGCCCACGGCGCCACCCCGGCCCAGGTGGTCCTCGCCTGGCATCTCGCCCACGACATCGTGGCGATCCCGAAGTCGGCCACGCCCTCTCGGATCGTGGAGAACCTGGAGTCGGTCCAGCTGCAGCTGAGCCCCGACGACATCGCCGCGATCGACGAGCTGGACCGCCCCGACGGCCGCGCCGGGTTCGACCCCGCCCAGAAGCGGGACTGACCGCGGGTCCGGTCGACGGACGGCGCGGGCTCGACGCAGCCCGGGCTCGACGCGACCCGTCGCGGCCCGGCGCGGCCCGGCGCGACTCCTCCGCAGGATCCGTGACCGCGTTGGTATGGCGCTCCAATTCCCACGAGGTCGCGGATCCCGCGCTGCCGACGCAGGGTCGGGCGTCGTCGGCCCCGAGCGCAGGAACGTCGGCGCAGCCTTCCGCCTGCTCTCAGTAGTACACGGCGAGCGGGCCGCTGGGCCCTTCGATGACCTGGACCGGGGTGTCGAACACCCGGGTGAGCACCTCCCCGTCCATGATCTGCTCGACCGGGCCGGCCTCGACCACACCGCCGTCCTTCATCGCGATGATGTGGTCGCCGTAGTGGGCGGCGAAGTTGATGTCGTGCAGCACCACGACGACGGTGCGGCCCAGCTCGCGGGCGGCGTCCCGGAGCCGGCCCATCATCTGCACGCTGTGGCGCATGTCGAGGTTGTTCAGCGGTTCGTCCAGCAGCACGTACTCGGTGTCCTGGGCGAGGACCATGGCGACGTAGGCACGCTGTCGCTGGCCGCCGGAGAGCTGGTCGAGGTAGCGGTCCTCGAGCTCGTCGAGGTTCAGGAAGTCGATGGCCTCGCTGATCTTCTGCTCATCCAGCCTGGTCAGCCGCCCCTTGGAGTAGGGGAAGCGGCCGAACCCCACCAACTGGCGCACGGTGAGCCGGGTGATGAAGTGGTTCTCCTGGCGCAGCACGGAGAGGATCTTCGCGAGGTCCTTCGAGGCGGTGGAGCCGACGTCGTACCCGGCCACTTCGATCGCGCCCTCGTCGATCCCCAGCAGTCGGCCGGCCATGGTCAGCAGCGTGGACTTGCCCGCGCCGTTCGGGCCCACCAGCGCCGTGACCCCGCCGGCGGGGATCTCGAGGCTGACCGGGCCGATCTCGATGGTCCGCGAGCCCGAGGTGTATCGCTTCCGCACCGCGTCGATGGTGATCACAGGCGCCCCTTCCGCAGGATGACGGCGAGGAAGACGGACCCGCCGACGAGTTCGATGATGATGGAGACCACTCCCTGCGCGTAGAAGACGTGGTTCATCAGGAAGTACGCCCCGGAGAGCACGACGAATCCGGCCAGCACGCCGACCGGCAGCAGCCGGCGATGGTCGTGGGTGCCGGTCAGCTGGTACGTCAGCGTCGCGACCAGGAAGCCGAAGAAGGTCATGGGGCCGATCAAGGCGGTGGAGACCGCCATCAGCACCGAGACCAGCACCAGGGTGTAGATGGTCTGGCGGCCGTGGTCCACGCCGACGTTCAGGCACACGTCCCGGCCCAGGGCGATGACGTTGAGGCGGCGGGCGTTCAGCCACACCAGCACCCCGGCGACCAGGCACAGCGGGATCGCGTAGGGCAGGTATTCGACGCTCGCGTTGGTGACCGAGCCGAACAGGCGGGCGCTGAGCACGTCGAACTCGCTGGGGCTCAGCAGGCGCTGCATGAAGGTCGAGACCGACCCCAGCCCTCCCCCGATGATGATGCCGATCAGCAGCATCACCTGCATGTTCGCGTACTTCCCGCGCAGCAGCCAGCCGTACAGCAGCACGGAGAGGCCCACCATCAGCGCCACCTGCGCGAGGAATTGCGCGGTGCCCTGGAGCGCCACCACTCCGGCCACGCCGAGCAGGTAGACGGCGGCGGTCTGGATGACGGTGTACAGCGACTCGAAGCCCATGATCGAGGGCGTGATGATGCGGTTGTTCGTCACCGTCTGGAAGGCGATGGTAGCTGTGGCCTGGCAGAACGCGGCGACCGCCATGACCACCAGGGAGGTCGCGCGCAGCTCGGCGATCAGCCAGAAGCCCCGGGTGCCGACGGGCATCGGGTTGTCGATGGCCAGCAGTCCGAGCCCGAACGCGGCTGCGAGGACCACGAGCATGCCGACCACGATCCAGTAGTGCCTGCGGGACCTGGCGTCCGGGAAGGGGCCGGAGCTGCTGCGGGGCCGGGGCAGCGGGCGCGGGGCCGCCGCGTCGAGGACGGCGTCGGCCGGGGAGGTGGAGACGGCCTGGCCGGGGTCCGCGCCGGTCGCGGTCCCAGCGGCGGTCGCCGCCCCAGCGGCGGGTGCCGGTCCCGCGGCGGGTGCCGAGCCGGTCAGCGTGCGCTCACCCATGGCGGCGCTGCCTCAGCAGGAGGGCGATGAACACGATGGCGCCAACGATCCCCAGGATCAGTGAGACCGGCACCTCGAAGGGCATGATGATCGTGCGCCCGATGAGGTCGCAGACGGTGACCACGGCGATGCCCAGCAGCGCCACCCACGGCAGGTTGCTGCGCAGGTCGTCGCCCCGGATCATCGAGACCACGTTGGGCACGATGAGACCGAGGAAGGGCAGGTTCCCCACCACCACGGTGACCACGCCGGTGGCGATGGCGACCAGGCCGGTGCCCATCAGCAGCACCCGCTGGTAGTTCACGCCGACGTTGGTGGCGATGTCCTCGCCCAACCCGGCGACGGTGAGCCGGTCGGCGACCAGGAACACCGCCACCCCGACCAGCGCCACGATCCACAGCACCTCGTACTGGCCGCGCAGCACGGAGGTGAAGGAGCCGGCGAACCACACCCCGAGGTTCTGCAGGGCGTCGAACTGGAGGGCGACGAAGGTCGAGACGGAGCCGACGACGGCGCCGAGCATGATGCCGATGATCGGCACGATCAGGGAGCTGCGCAGGGTCACCTTCCGCAGGAAGGCGAAGAACACCATGGTGCCGACGAAGGCGAAGGCGATCGCGACCGTCATCCGGGTCAGGAGGCTGGCCTGCGGTGCGAGCACCATCACCAGGATCAGCCCCAGGCCGGCCCATTCGGTGGTGCCGGTGGTCGAGGGCTCGACGAACCGGTTCTGGGTCATCAGCTGCATGATCAGCCCGGACATGGCCATCGCGGCGCCGGCGAGGACCAGCGCGATGGTGCGCGGGATCCGGGTGATCGCGAACATCTCGCCGCCGTCCTCGGCTCCCACCACGTCGTAGACACCGGTCAGCAGCGAGGCGACCAGCAGCAGGGCCACCACCGCGAGGGCGACGACGAGCTTCGCGTCCAGCAGCGGTTCGCGGCCGCGAGCTCGCTCGGGCACCCCGTCGGGCGCCGGCGCGACCGTCGGCGAGAGGGATCTCGCCGGGTCGGCAGGCGCCGGGCCGCCTGTCACCGGGCCGGGCCGCGAGGACGCCGGCCGAGACGCGGCGAGCCGGGTCGAGGGGGCTCGCGAGGAGGCGGGCCGGGGCGCAGCGGGCCGGGGCACAGCGGGCCGAGGCGAGGACGAGGACGACATCGTGCCAGGGCTCAGGCCGCGCCCTCGAGCGCGTCGGCCAGGGCCTCGAAGTACTCCGTGTACGTCTGGATCGATTCGTTGGTGTACGTATCCGCGGGCATGTAGACGAGGCGGCCCTCGGCGACGGCGGTGACCCCGGCGAGCGCCTCGGAGGCCTCGAGGATCTCGGCCGCCGGCTCGTAGGCCGGGTCGTCGGCGGAGATCGCGGCGTCGCGGTCCATGACCAGGATCCAGTCCGGGTTGGACTCGGCGATGGCCTCGACGGAGATGTCGTCGCCCTGATGGTCGTCGCTGGCGCCCTCCACCTCGAGCGCGGGGACGAAGCCGAAGGCCTCGAACGTCCAGCCCAGGGTGCGGCCGGCTCCGGGGGCGATGTACCCGATCTCGCCGCCGGAGACGTTGACGGCCATGACGGTGTCGGAGCCGTTGTAGGCGGCGGTGACGCGCTCCATGGCGGCATCGAGGTCGGCGCCGAGCTGCTCGGCCTCGGCCTCCTTGGAGAACACCGCCCCGAGGGCGCTGACCTGGCGCTTGAGCTCGTCCGCGAAGGGGTGGTCATCGCGGGGGTCGAGTTCGAGGATGGCCGCGTCCGGGGCGAGGCGGGCGAAGTCCTCGTGGTAGTCCGCGAAGCGCTGACCGTTGATGATCAGGGTCGGCTCGGCGGCGACGACCGCCTCGAGATCGGGTTCGCGATGGTTGCCGAGATCGATGATCGACTCGTCGTCCCGGTAGGAGATCGTCGTCGGCATCAGGGCGCGCGCAGCAGCAGTGAGCGTGACATCCCAGTCCTGGAGCGTCTCGAAGGTGCGGTTGTCCGTCGCGACGACGGAGGCCGGCGGGGTCTGGACGGTCTGGGTGCCGTTGTTGTCCTCGATCTCCACGGTGCCCGCCGCGCCGCTGTCACCCCCGTCGGACGCACCGCCGTCGGCGGCCTGGGTGCTGCCGCCACAGGCGGTCAGGACCACGCCCAGAGCACCGGCGGTGGAGAGCGCGCTGAAGTGGCGACGGGAGAGACGGGAGTGGGAGGTCATGGGGCTGCCTTCTGTCGAGGGAAAGGGACCGGTCCGGGAGAGCGGAGCGCGTCGCGGCCACACTGAGGTTAGCCTTACCTCTGCCATTTACGCCACTCATGCTTTGCATTATTTCGCGTATCGAGACGGGCACGGGAGCCGCGACCCCGCCGCTAGGCTGGGCCGCGGCCGGGCACGCGTATCGTCCGCGCCGGGGAGCAGGGCTCGAGGGGAGCAGCAATGTCCGAGCGTCCAGGCACGTCCGAGCCGCCGCAGCTGCCCGACTTCAGCGGCGGGGCCGGCGGCAGCGCGGGCGGCGGGGCATCGATCCCGGGAACCGGAACCCCGGGCACCGGTGGCGGGCCTGGTGGCTCCGGTGGCTCCGATGGGGTCGGTGGCCTAGCGGGCCCAGTGCCGGGCACGGCGGGACTCCCGGCGGGGGCGGCGGCAGGGGCCCGATCATCGCCGTCGCCCTCGGCGGCGTCGGTGTTCTGGTGGTGGTGCTCGCGATCGTGGCACTCGTGTTCTCACAGACCGTGTTCTCGACTGACGCCGAGGATCCGACCGCCGCCGAGGAGACCTCTGCTGCCGATGATCCCGAGGAGACCCGGCCCAAGGAGTACGTCCCCTCCGAGGAGGCGACGGACGAGGCCGGCGGCGCCGAGCCGACGTTCACCGAGCAGCCCACCACCGAGTGCACGGTCCACGAGGACAACAACTCGCAGGCCGAGCAGTCCGACGGCACGGTGCGCAGCGGCGGTCTGGAGTTCGCTGTCCAGCCGGATTGGGGCACCGGGAGCAACTGGGGCTCGCAGTCCTCGTACATGGTTGATGTCGCCGCCGCGGAGCAGGAGGTCGAGGACGGTTGGTACTCCGTCGCCGCCGTGGGCGCCGTGGAGTACCCCGAGGACGAGGGCGGCTACCCGGGCGTCGAGGACGCCGCGCGAGCCATCTTCCAGTGCGGCATCTCGCGCGATCAGGCCCAGGAGATCTACGGACCGGACCCTGAGCTGGAGAACTACCGCGACGAGGCCCTCACGGTCGACGGGCACGACGGCTGGATCGTCACCGCGACGGTCATGCTCTCGGACCTCAGCCTGCTCGACACCACGGAGTCATGGGAGATCGCCGTGATCGTCGTGGATACGCCGGAGGGCCCCGCGGCGTTCGACGGCGGTGCCGCCACCGGGCACGAGCAGCAGGTCGCCGACCTCCAGGCCATGATCGACAGCCTCAGCGTGGCCTGACAGCGCGGGATGTGCCCGGCACGGGGCGGGGCGGGCGATCCCGGCGACGTCGATCCGATTCCGGAGAACTGTCGATCTGCTCGGCGCCCGTTCGTCATAGTGGTGTCCGGGCCGCTCGGCTCGGTCACCGCACCACCGAGGAGTGAGCATGAAGTACGTACTGCTGCTGATGGGAAACATGGCCGATGACCGCTGCGGCGAGACCGACGAGGGCCCGAACCCCGAGGAGTTCATGGCCTTCGACGCGGAACTGAAGGAGGCCGGCGTGCTCGCCGGCGGCTTCGCCCTCACCGATCCGGACGAGGGCACGAGTGTCTCCAAGGCCGATCGCGATGCCGAACCGGTGATCACCGCCGGTCCCTATGCCGAGAGCCGCGAGTTCGTCGGCGGCACCATCGTCCTGGATGTCGCGAACCTTGACGAGGCTCTGACCTGGGCCACCAAGTGCCCTGGGGCGATCGGCGGCCGCATCGAGGTGCGCCCGCTCGCGGAGTACTGAGGGCGGTGACCATCGCCGCGGCGCACGAGGAGCCGCCCGCCGACGACGTGCTGACCCGGGTCCACCGGGAGGAGCACAGCCGCCTGCTGGCAACCCTCGTGCGCCGCTTCGGCGATCTCGACCTCGCCGAGGACGCCGCCCAGGAGGCGATGGAATCCGCCCTGCGCACGTGGCCTCGGCAGGGCGTGCCCGAACGGCCGCTGGCCTGGCTGACCACCGCCGCCAAGCGCGTCGCCCTGGACCGCGTGCGACGTGACGCCACCTACGCCCGCCGGCTCGCGGAGCTGCACGTGGCCGAAGAGGCCGCGGCCACGCCTCCGGCCGATGCTGACGTCCTCGCCGACGGGGACCTGCCCGACGAGCGCCTCGCCATGCTCATGGGTTGCTGCCACCCCGCCATCGCCCCGGCCGACCGCATCACCCTGATGCTGCGCTTCGTGGGCTCGCTGAGCACCGCGGAGATCGCGCAGGCCCTGCTGGTACCGGTGGCGACCCTGCAGGCGCGGATCACCCGCGCCAAGAAGCGGATCGCGGCAAACCGGATCCCGTTGACGGTGCCGGCCGATCCCGCGGACCGCGAGCGCCGGCTGCCTCTGGTGCTGACCGCGATCTCGCTGATCTTCACCGAGGGCTATGCCGCAACCAGTGGTGACGCCCCGATCCGGCAGGAGCTCACGGCCGAGGCGATCCGTCTGGCGCGGATCACGCACGGCCTGCTCCCCTCGGCCGCGGAACCACAGGGGCTGCTGGGCCTGCTGCTGCTCGCCGATGCCCGCTCCCCAGCCCGCCAGGACGCCGACGGCGTGCCGATCCCACTCGAGGACCAGGACCGCTCGCGGTGGGATCGCGATCTGCTCGCCGAGGGCCTGGCACTGGCCGAGGGGGCGGCGGGCCGCCCGGATGCCGGACGCTTCACGATCCAGGCCGCGATCGCCGCCGTGCACGCGGAGGCCGCGCGCTACGAGGACACCGACTGGCCGCAGATCCTCTCGCTGTACGACTTGCTGCTGGCACGCGGCGAGGACCCGGTAGTGCGGATGAACCGGGCCATTGCCGTGGGGAGGGCACGAGGACCTCAGGAAGGGCTGGCACTGCTCGAGGGGCTGGCCGATGATCCCGAACTCGCCCGCCACCATCCCTTCCACATCGCGGTCGCCCTGTTCCGCGACGAGGTGGGCCGGCGCGAGGAGGCCGCGGCAGCGTGGGCCCGGGCGCTCGAGCAGGTGGACAACGCCGCCGAGCAGCGGTTCATCGAGCGACGCCTGGCCGAGAGCGAGGGCTCGACATCCACGGCCCGGGACTGACGACCTCCGCCGCCGGCGGGCGTGGGCCCGGCCTACGACGGGCCCGACCGTCGGCGAGGAAGGCGTTCAGCCGGTCAGGCCTTCAGCGACTTCTTCTGCTTGGTCTGCTTCTTCTCCGCCAGCAGGAGAGCGCCGGCGATCGCGAGCAGCCAGGTGTCCTTCGCGACGGCCGTGCCGTCCTGACTGGGACGCACGCCGTCGGACTCGGTCATCTCGGGGGTGCGCAGGTACATCGAGACCAGGCTTCCCGAGAAGGCGGCCAGGGCCGCGCCCGCGATCCGGTTGGGCACGAAGGGCAGCAGCAGCGAGGCGCCGACGGCGATCTCGCCGTAGCTGAGGAACTTCGCGAACTGCTCCGGCGTGAGCTTCTCCAGCGGCGGGACGCCCTTGGCGGCCATGCCCTGGAGGCCCTCGGCCATCTCGGCCGGCATGCCGAGCTTGCCGATTCCGGAGTTGAGGATGAACGCGCCGGGGATGGCGCGGAGGGCGATGGTGCTGAGGCTCATGTCGTCTCCAACGTCGAGGGTGGTTGCGTATTCAACGATACGCTCCCGCGCCCGTCTCGTCGAGGCCCCGCGGGCTCAGCGACGGCCGCTCAGCCGGTCCATCTCCTTGCGGACCCGGTCCTCGCTCTCGCCCGGGCCGAACAGTTCCCATGCCTGCCAGAACAGGCCGATCCCCCAGAACACCAGCACGAACAGCGGCCAGGGGAACCCGTAGCCGTAGCTGGCCCAGGACCAGAACAGGATCCCGTTGACCATCAGATAGACGGCCACCTGGACCGCGAACCCGCGGCGGGCGTGGATGTTCCGGGCGGCCTGTCGACGCAGTCCGGCCTCGTCGTCCTCGGGGATGTCGTGCGGGGCATCGGTGCGGTCATACGGCGTCTGCATCGCTGGCTCTCCCACTTGCTGCGCGGAACCGCCCGGTGCGGCTCCTTCCCTGTCCACGACCGTAGGAAGCCACGGCGAGCAGCGCCCATGACGGCTGTCATCGATGCACCCGACTCGGCGTCACGAGGGCATGGCCCGTCAGGGCCGGGCGAGGATCTCGCCGTGCAGGAGCACGAACCAGCCGTCGGGGTGGTCGGCCCAGCGACCGAACGCAGCGGCGATCTCCTCGAGCTCGTCGATGTCGGCCCACCCCTGGCGCTGGAGCTGATCGGCCAGCGGCGGCGTCGTGATCCGGCCGCTCCAGGTCTCGGACCAGGTCGCGCGGGTCTGCGGGGTCGCGTACAGCACCGTGGACGAGCTCGGCGTGACGTCCCCGAAGCCCGCTTCGTGCGCCCAGGCGAGCAACCGGCGACCCGCATCGGGGGTTCCCCCGTTGGCGCGGGCAGCGCGCACGTACAGCTTGCGCCATCTCTCCAGCAACGGGTCCTCGGGGAACCACCGGAAGCCGTCGTAGTCGCTGTCCCGGATCGCGACGACCCCGCCCGGGCCGGTGATCCGGCGGAACTCGGCGAGGGCGACCACCGGCCGGGGCAGATGCTGGAGGACCTGGTGGGCATGGACGACGTCGAAGGCGCCGTCGGCGAACGGCAGCTCATGAGCATCCCCGACCATCACCTCCACCGCGTCCAGCTCCTGCCGTGCGAGCTCCTCGCGCGTGATGCCGGCGGCGTGCTCGTCCACTTCGAGGGCGACCACGTTCTCCGGGCCGACGAGCCGGGCCAGGCCCGCAGTGATCGTCCCCGCCCCGCTGCCCACATCGAGCAGCCGCTGCCCGGCGCGAAGCTGCGGCAGGAGGTAGGCGGAGGAGTTCTCGGCGGTGCGTTGGCGGTGGCTGCCGAGGACTGCGGCACCGTAGCCGTGGGTGTAGGTCGGAACGGGCATGGGCCGACGGTAGGTGCCCCGGAGCGGGACGGGAACGGCGGTCCGTCCCGTGGGCGCAGCTGCACCTCCCGAGCCGCGGATCGCCGAGGGGCCCGATCTCCTGGACCGCGCCGAGCCTCCGGCGAGCATGTCGGCCGCCTCGTCCAGCACGCGGCGGGGGTATGGCACCCCGCTTGGGCGGCAAGCCTGCTGAGTGCCGTCATGGGACACTGCAGCTGACATCCGTCCACCCCGTCGGCCGGCCGTGCGCTGGTCGTTCTCTCCCGGAGCCGACATGACCTCCCCTGACAGCACCACTGCGCCGACGCCTCCCCCGGCCCCCGTCGGCGGCGCCGGCGTCATCGAGACCACCGGCATCGAGATCATCGCGGAGTCGGAGAGGACAGCGCGCCCGCGCGATCTCGTCTGGCCGTGGTTCGCCGCGAACGTCTCGGTGTTCGGCATGAGCTACGGCTCGTACCTGCTGGGATTCGGGATCAGCTTCTGGCAGGCCACGATCGTCGCGATCATCGGCATCATCATCAGCTTCGCCCTGTGCGGGCTGGTCGCGATCGCCGGCAAGCGCGGCAGCGCGCCGACGATGGTGCTCTCCCGCGCCGCGTTCGGCGTCCACGGGCAGAAGGTTCCCGGCATCGTCTCGTGGCTGACCTCGATCGGCTGGGAGACGAGCCTGGCGATCTCCGCGGTGCTGGCCACCGCCACCGTGTTCGACGTGCTCGGGGTCGCTTCCGGGCAGGCGGTCACCGTGATCGCGGCGATCCTCATCGCCGCCCTGATCGTGGTGGCGAGCGTGCTCGGCTATCACACGATCATGCGCCTGCATTCGATCCTGACCTGGGCCACCGGCGCCATGACCCTCGTGTTCATGGCCCTGACCATTCCCGCCATCGACTGGGCCGCGGTGGCGTCGGCGCCGAACGGGCCGCCGCAGGCGATGGTCGGTGCGCTGGTGATGGTGATGACCGGCTTCGGGCTGGGCTGGATCAACATCGCCGCCGACTGGTCGCGGTACCAGAAGCGCACGGCGTCCGACGGGTCGATCGTGCTGTGGAACACCGTGGGCGGTGCGGCCGCGCCGGTGGTGCTGGTGATCTTCGGGCTGCTGCTGGCCGGCTCCGATCCCGAGCTGAGTGCCGCGATCGAGGGCGACCCGATCGGCGCGCTGATCTCGATCCTGCCGCTGTGGGCGCTGATCCCCTTCTGGATCGTCGCGGTGCTGACCCTGGTCTCCGGTGCGGTGCTGGGCATCTACTCCTCCGGCCTGACCCTGCTGAGCCTGGGCATCAGGATCCCGCGCCCGGCCGCCGCCGCGGTCGACGGGCTGATCCTCACCGTCGGCACCATCTGGGTCGCGTTCTTCGCCACCAGCTTCATCGGCCCGTTCCAGAGCTTCCTGATCACCCTCGGCGTGCCGATCGCCGCGTGGGCCGGGATCCTCATCGCCGACGTCCTCTCCCGCCGCGCGGACTACGACGAGAAGGCCCTGTTCGACCCGACCGGCCGCTACGGCGCCGTGGACTGGACCTCCGTGGTCACACTGGTGGTGGCCTCGGTGATCGGCTGGGGCCTGGTCGTGAACTCCTTCACCGAGGCCGCGCCGTGGAACAACTGGCAGGGCTACCTGCTGGAGCCGCTGGGCCTGGGCACCTTCGTGGACGACCCGGCCGGTTCCTACTGGGAGGGCAACTGGGCCTACTCCAACATCGGCGTGATCCTCGCCCTCGTGCTCGGCTTCGGCGTCACCTGGTTCGCCCGCCGCGGCACGATCCGCCGGCAGGAGCAGGGAGCGGCTGCTCGGGCCTGAGCATTCGGAAGGAAGAAAACATGTCCGTCATGGAGATCGTGGCCTTCATCCCGATCATCGTCGGCCTCTGGCTGCTGAGCTTCCTGGTCCGGCGCCCCTGGATCCGCAAGCGGCATCCCGAGCGCCGCTGCGTCTCGCGACTGGTGGGCGTGATCGGCTTCGTGATCCTGCTGTTCGGCGTCCTGCTCGTGCTCGCGGGGATCACGAAGGGCGAGAACCCTGCCGAGATCCGGGCCGATGTGATCGCCGGCAGCGTGCTTCTGCTGATCGCCATCCTGCTGCTGTGGACCTTCTTCATCGTCTACGTCGAGGCGGGGCCGGACGCCTTCAGATCCCGGGGCATGCTGGGGCGCACCCGGACCATTCGCTACGCGGACATCGCCCGCATCAGCTACATCGGCTCCGGCGGCCCTGACGGCACGAACATCTCAAGCACCAGCCAGACCAGACTCAGGGCACGCGACGGCACCACGATCACCGCGGGCAACGGGCTGTTCGACTGGGAGCACTATCGGGCGTGGCAGGAGCGCACGGGACAGCAGGCACCGGAGGAGTGACCTCGGCGCGGGCCACTCCACCCCGTCCACCGGCCGACGCACCCGGCAGCGATCGCCGCGTGCCGGCCGTGGCCGCCGCGTCCCGTCCGTGACCGTCGCAGCCCGGCAGCCACCGCCGGGTACTGGCGAAATAGCGGGAGCCGATCGCCATAGAGCATCGGCACCCGCTATATCGCCACTACTTGGGCCGCGCGCCCCATCACAGGTCACCACCACTCGACCGGCGCGCCCCCATTAATGGTCACCACCACTTGACCGGCGCTCGCCCCACCGCCCACGGGGGTGCTGCCGCGTAGGCCAGTGCGCCGTCCGAATCCCGCTGGCACCGCTGCTGGAGCCGCCGGAGGATGGATGCCATGACAGAGCACGCTCCCACCACCACGGCGCACGAGTACATCGACCCGGGCATCCTCTATTTCGGGACCCCGGTCGTGTTGGTCAGCACCACCAACGAGGACGGCTCTCCGAATCTGGCGCCGATCTCCTCCGCATTCTGGCTCGGCCGGGAAGCGGTCATCGGCATCAGTCCCAGTTCGCAGTCCCGGAAGAACCTCGAACGCACGGGGGAGGCTGTCCTCGCCCTGCCGTCGGTCGATCTGGCCGGTGCGGTCGATTGTCTAGCCCTGACCACGGGATCGGCTCAGATGTCGGCGAACAAGGCCGCGCGCGGGTATCGCGTCCACCGCGACAAGTTCGGCCTGGCCGGCCTGACTCCCGTTCCGTCGCGGACCGTGACGCCGCCCGGGGTCCGCGAGTGCCCGGCGCTGCTCGAGTGCACTCTGCGAGAGGCGAGGGGCATGGTGTGCGAACTGCAAGTGCGGCAGGTCCTGGCGCACCCGAGCATCCGGGCCGAGGGGACCGAGCACCGCATCGACCCGGACCGCTGGCGCCCCCTGATCATGTCCTTCCAGCACTTCTACGGGCTCGGAGCCGAGGTGCACCCGTCCCGGTTGGCCACCATCCCCGAGGACCTCTACCGGTGAGCTGTCCGATTCCCGCCGGCAGGTCTCGCCGTGCTGGACGAGAATGTCTCTCGTGACCGAGCCTTCCCCCGCCCCTCCCCGTGCCCCGCATCCCGCCCTGCCCTGGCTCGCCGCCCTGGCAGTGATGATCATGTGGGCGTCCTCGTTCGTGGTGATCCGGGCCGGCGGGGCAGACTTCTCCCCGGGAGCGATGTCCCTGCTGCGCACCGGCGCGGCCGCGGTCGCACTGCTGCCGCTGGTGCTCCTGGGCCGGGTGCGCACACCGCGGACCTCGCGGCTGTGGGCGGCGGTGATCGCGTGGGGCATCGCCTGGTTCGCCGCGTACACGATCGTGCTGAACGCCGCCGAGCTCCTGATCGACGCCGCCACGGCAGCGATGCTGGTCAACGTGGCGCCGCTGATCGTCGCCGTCGTCTCCGGGCTGCTGATGGGCGAAGGGCTGCCGGCACGCCTGGTGGCGGGGATCCTGGTCGCCTTCGCGGGCATCGCCCTGATCACGGTGGCCACCTCGAGCGGACGGGTCTCCGGGCTCGGCCTGCTGCTCGGGCTGCTGGCCGCGCTGCTGTACGCCGGCAGCGTCCTCGCCCAGAAGCGCCTGCTGGCGCGAATCGGCTCGACGTCGATGACGTTGGTCGGCATCGTCGCGGGCTTCCTCGCCTGCCTCCCGTTCACCCCGGCACTGATCGGCGAGATCCAGGCGGCCTCGGCCACCTCGATCGTCACCGTCGTGTACATGGGCGTCTTCCCCACGGCCTTCGCATTCCTGCTGTGGGGCTACGCGCTGACCCGCACCCCGGCCGGGGTGCTGAGCTCCTCCTCGCTCATCGTCCCGGGCTTCACGGTGGCTCTGGCCTGGGTCCTGCTGGGCGAGGTGCCGCCGCCGCTGGCGGCCGTCGGCGGAGTGCTGTGCCTGGTCGGCGCGGGTTTCGCGGTGGCGCCGACCGTTCTCGCCGCCGTTCGGGAGCCGCGCTCGCCTGCCGCAGACGCTGCCGGGTCCGCGTCCCGACGTCAGCCGGCGCCCGCCGACTCCGCGGCGAGTGCCCCTCGATAGGCTGTTCGCGCCCCGTCCGACCGATCAGACCCGCCCGAAGGTCCCCTCAGGGCTTTTCGGTCCCGTCGACGGTCCCTGGGCCCGGCCCCGTCGGCCCCGTCGGCCCCGTCGGCCCCGTCGAAAAGGAGCACTCATGGCTACCAGCCCCGATGTCGCCGCCCCCTGGCTGCTGGTGGTCGACCCGCAGCGGATCTTCGCGGACCCGTCCTCGGACTGGGCCTCTCCCGGCTTTCCCGCCGCCATGGACCGGATCACCGCGCTCGCCGCCCACGTCGGCCGAGATCGCACGCTGGTCACCCGCTGGTTGCCCACCGCCGACCGCGATACGGCGTGGGGCGACTACTTCCGCGCCTGGCCCTTCGCCGACGTACCGGCGGAGGATCCGCTGTACGACCTGGTCGAGCAAGCACGCGACCTCTCCGCCCACCCCACCGTCGACGAGCCGACCTTCGGCAAGTGGGGACCGCAGCTCGCAGCGCGGATCGGCGCCGCACCCGGAACCGGCCCGCACCTGCTGGTCACCGGCGTCTCCACCGACTGCTGCGTGATCGCGACCGTGCTGGCGGCGGCCGACGCCGGCGTGCACGTCACCGTGGTCACCGATGCCGTCGCCCACTCCACCGCCGAGAACGGCGCGGCCGCCCTGCACACCATGGGCCTCTTCGAGCCGCAGGTCGAGCTGCGCACCGCCGACGACGTGATCGCCGGCGCGAGGTCCTGAGCCCATGCCGTCGGTCCCGCCTCCACTGCTCACCCTCGGGCACGGCCGCCTCGACCGCGCCGACCTCGCCGATCTGCTGCGCGGCGCCGGCATCGAGCGCCTGGTCGATGTACGCCGCTTCCCCGGCAGCCGCGCGAACGAGGCCGCCTCCCGCGGCGCGATCGAGGAAATCTGCGAAAACATCGGCGTCGCCTACCGCTGGGACGAGCGTCTGGGCGGTCGCCGTCGCCTCACCAAGGACGACGACGCCGCGTCCGCCGATCCCTGGTGGCGCGTCGCGCAGTTCCGCGCCTATGCGGCCTGGACCCGCAGCGAGGAGTTCCGCGCCGCGATCGCCGAGCTCCTCGACGACAGCTCCCGGGAGCGCACGGCGGTGATGTGCTCGGAGTCCGTGTGGTGGCGCTGCCATCGCCGCCTCATCGCCGACGTGATGCTCCTCGAGCACCAGGTGCCTGTCGAGCACCTGATGCCGTCCGGCCAGCTGCGCACCCATGAGTCGAGCGCCGGCGCCCGACTGGATGCCGACGGGCACGTGGTCTGGGACCGGACCGAGCCCGAGGACCGGGCCGAGGACAAGGACAGAACCGACCCGGAGGACCGCGGCGACTAGGCAGAAATCCGTTGCCGCCCTTCGCGCCCCCGGATAGCGTCCGGCACATGCACACACTCCCCCGCACCGCCCTGATCACCGGCGTCGGCCGCCGTCGCGGCATCGGTGCCGCCATCGCGCGGGGTCTCGCCGCCGACGGCTTCGACCTGGCCCTGAACTACTTCGAGGACTACGACCGCCGCATCTACGGCGAACCCGCCGACGTCGAACTCCTGGCCGACGAACTGCGCGCCGGCGGCCGCCGGGTCGAACTCGTACCCGGCGATCTGTCGGATCCGGAGATCCCCGAGACCCTGATCGCGTCGGCCCAGGAGTCGCTCGGCCCGATCGGCGCCCTGGTCACCTGCCACTGCGAGTCGGTCGATTCCTCGATCCTGGATACGACCGTAGAGAGCTTCGACCGCCACTATGCCGTGAACGTCCGCGCCAACTGGCTGCTGCTGAAAGCCTTCGCCGAACAGGTCGAGGCCGGCGCGGACACCCCGGGCGGCGCGATGATCGCGCTGACCAGCGACCACACCGTGCACAACCTCCCCTACGGCTCCACGAAGGCCGCACTGGACCGCCTGGTGCTGGCCGGGACACATGAACTGGCCGACCGCGGCATCCGCACCAACCTCATCAACCCCGGCCCGATCGATACCGGCTGGATGAGCGATGAGGTGCGCGATTCGGCCGCTTCCGCGACGCCCGGCGGGCACCTCGGCGAGCCAGAGACCGTCGCGAACCTGGTGCGATTCCTGGTCTCCGAGCAGGGCGAGTGGATCCGGGGCCAGCTGCTCTACTCCAATGGGGGCTTCGCCTCCCCGGCGCTCTGACTCGCGACGCCCATTCCCCCGAAACGTGGCGATTCCGGCACGTCTCGGGGGAACGGTTGCGCGCTTCGCGGCGCGCGGGTCGCGCAGGCGCGCGGGCGGACCGCTCAGATCCCGCGACGCAGCACGAACACGCCGCCGCGGTCGAGCACGGCCCAGGCCTTCTTGGTGCGGGGGTCCACGCCGTAGGTGCCCACCTCATAGCCCTCGCGGTAGGGCCCCTTGACGAACTTCTTGGTCCCGGCGTGGTTCGCGTCCACGGCGTTGATCCAGGAGCCGTCCTCGCCGCGAGTGGCGAGCCCGTAGCTGCCATCGGCCCGGAACGCGCGGGCACCGCCGCTGAGCTCGAGGACGAAGCGGTCGGCCTCATCGGTCTCGTCGGCCTCGGGCAGCTGACCGGTCAGGGACTCGTCGTTCAGCGTCAGGTTCTCGTGGATGCCCGTGAGGTGGAAGCGGGGCGAGGCGTCGCCGTCCCCGGCGTCCTGCCAGCCGGTGGCGATGTGCTTGGACAGGGCCCGCCCGGCGTAGTCGGACTTCTCGGCGGTGTTGACACCGTCGAGGATCCTCGCGGTGGTGCCCTCGAACTCGTCGCTGACCACGGTGTAGGACTCCCCCGGGCCGACGAGGAACTCCTGGCCGTTCAGGGAGCGGCCCCAGCGCTCGCGCCAGTACCAGCCGCTCTCCGGCGGGGTGACGTTCATGTACGTCGGCCCGTAGTCGGCGCCGGTGCTCATGGAGTAGAAGTCGACGTAGAGCATCGGGCCGTCGACGGTGATGAGGTAGTGGCTCAGCGTCCACAGCTCCTCGGCGAGCACAGTCTCGGACGGGCCGCCGTAGGTCTCGTCGATGGAGGGGACATCCGGCGTGTAGAACTTGGCGCTGTCCGAGCCGGCGATGAGCTGCTCGATGGAGTGCCGGCCGTCGGCGCTGGTGATCACCGAGCGCTTGTGGTGGTGATCGTGGCCGCCCCACAGGAACGCGACCCCGCCCTCGTCGCAGATCTGCAGGAACCGGTCCACCCCGTCGGGATTCTCGGAGGGATCGCTGCCGAAGAGGTTGTCGACGTGGTTGCCACCGATGAGGTTCTTGTGCGCGGCGATGATGCAGTGCATGTCCGCGCCGCGGCTCATCACGCGCTCCTCGATCCAGTCGAGCTGGTCGAGGATGTTGTCGCCGGTGGAGCCGGAGCCGTCCGGGCGGGTGAACTGGTCGAGCATGATGAGGCGGACGTTCTCGACGTCGAAGGAGTAGGACAGCCCCTTCAGCAGCTCCGAGGGGGAGGAGAAGTTCGTGGCCCCGCCGAGCGGGTTCGAGCCTTCGCCCATGTGCTGGGGGAAGACCTGCGGCAGCTCCTGGCCGGCGGTCTGCGAGGACTCGTGGTTGCCGCGCAGGGTGTAGAAGCCGACGCCGGCGTCGTACAGCGGCTGGACCAGCTCGCCCTTGATCGGCAGCGTGCGCACGTCGGGGCGACCGTTGTAGCTGTCCTCCTCCCGATCGACGTTGTCGCCGACCTGGACCAGGAAGGCGGCGCCCTCGTCGATCATGCGCTCATTGATCATGCGCTGGAGGCCGCCGGCGATGGAGCCGGGGTTCTCCCCGTCAGCGTCCGCGCCCCACTGGGTGTCGCTCATCAGGCCGAAGGTCCACGCGTTCTCGGACAGGGCAGGACGGGGAGCGGCCGAGGCGGCGGCGGTTCCGACTGCGCCGACGGCACCGAGGGCGCCGACGCCGATCGGGAGCTGCAGGAGGGTGCGACGGTCGATACGGCTGGGAGCGGGCATGGGCGGGTCTCCTCGGGTCAGGCGGCGGGGGCCGCTCGTGTCAGGCGGCGGGGCCTGATCGGGATCGAGCACCCGCGAGACTAGGGACCTCCTGCGACCAGGATCTGACCTGCACACCAACGACGGATGACCGCGGGAGGTCCGGTCGGCGAAGTCGCCGCCGGCCCGGCGGCCCTCACCGCAGCGGCCCGGTCACCTCCGCGGCCGCGGCCAGCACCGACCCGTCCCGCAGCCGCGCCTCGGCCTCGGCGATGTCCGGGGCGAGGAAACGGTCCGGGCCCGGACCCTCGACGGTGCGGCGCAGCACGTCGATCACGGCGCGCGAGGCGGCCGAGGGCTCCAGCGGGGCGCGCAGGTCGATCGCGCGGGCCGCGGCGAGCAGTTCGATGGCCAGCACCCGGCGCAGGTTGTCCACGCTGGTGCGCAGCTTCCGGGCGGCGTGCCAGCCCATCGAGACGTGGTCCTCCTGCATCGCCGAGGACGGGATCGAGTCCGCACTCGCCGGTGCCGCCAGCCGCTTCATCTCCGAGACCAGACCCGCCTGGGTGTACTGGGCGATCATGAAGCCGGAGTCGACGCCCGGGTCGTCGGCCAGGAACGGCGGCAGCCCGTGGGAGCGCGACTTATCCAGCATCCGGTCGGTGCGGCGCTCCGCGATCGAGGCGAGGTCCGCGCTGACCACGGCGAGGAAGTCGAGCACGTAGGCGACCGGGGCGCCGTGGAAGTTGCCGTTGGAGGTGACGGTGCCGTCCTCGAGCACGATCGGGTTGTCGATGGCAGCCGCCAGCTCCCGGTCGGCGACGGTGCGGGCATGCTCGATGGTGTCGCGCACGCCGCCGGCGACCTGCGGGGCGCAGCGCAGGGAGTAGGCGTCCTGGACCCTGGAGCCCTCGGCGGCGACGTCGGCGATGATCGGCGAGTCCTGCAGCATGGCCAGGATGTTCGCGGCCGAGGCGGCCTGGCCGGGGTGCGGGCGCAGCGGCGTGTGCAGCTCGGGGTGGAAGACGGTGTCGCGGCCGCGCAGACCCTGCACGGTCAGGGCCGTGGTGAGGTCCGCGGCGCGCACGAGCTCGTCGAGGTCGGCGAGGGCCAGCAGCAGCATGCCGAGCATGCCGTCGGTGCCGTTGATCAGCGCCAGGCCCTCCTTCTCCTCGAGCAGCACGGGCTCGATGCCGGCCTCGGCCAGCAGCTCGGGCACGGGGCGCTCGACGCCGTCACGGTCCCGGGCGCGCCCCTCCCCCATCAGCACGATCGCGCAGTGCGCGAGCGGGGCGAGGTCGCCGGAGCAGCCGAGGGAGCCGTACTCGTGGACGATCGGGGTGATGCGGGCGTTCAGCAGCGCCAGGATCGTCTCGACCACGACGGGGCGCACGCCGGTGCGGCCGGAGGCGAGGGTGCGGGCGCGCAGCAGCATCAGGGCGCGCACCACCTCGGGCTCGACCTCGCCGCCGGCGCCTGCGGCGTGGGAGCGGATCAGGGAGCGCTGCAGGGCGTGGCGCTGGCTGGGCGGGATGGAGGTGTCCGCGAGCGCTCCGAATCCGGTCGAGACGCCGTAGACGGGGGTCTCGCCGAGGGCGAGGTCCTCGATGTGGGTGCGCACCCGGGCGACTTCTTCGCGGGCGGCGGGGTCCAGACGCACCTCGGCGCCGCGGCGGGCGACGGCGAGCACGTCGGCCGCGGTCAGGCCCGAGGTCGACAGGGTGATGGTGCGGTTCCCGGCGGCGGGATGCGGGGCGGTGGTCATCGGTGGTCGTCTCCTGAGGTGAGGGGGCGTCGTACTCTGTGGCGATGGGGGACGTGTGGCAGCAGGTGTGGCCGGAGCTGCTCGACGCCGGAGTGCTGGTCGTGGCGATGGCGGGCGTCGTGCTGCTGACGATCCACACGGTGCGGCGTCCGCACCGTCATCGCCGGCATCCCACGCGCCGTCGGGCCCCGCGGCTGATGGCGGTCATCGCCGTGGTGGTCTACCTGGTGGCCGCTCTGATCGCGGTGGTCGGCACGACCGAGGACGAGGACCCGGCCAACGCCCGGCAGATGCTGATCGCCGGGGCGCTGCTGTCGCTGCTGGCTCTGTTCCTGCTGTGGGTCTACGTGATCGTCTACGTCGAAGCGGGCCCGGAGGCGCTCATCCAGCGGGACATCGCCGGCCGCACGCACACCATCCGCTACGAGGACATCACCCGGATCTACGAGCGCACGGCCCGGCTGGGCTATTTCGTGGTGGTGGAGGGGCGCGACGGAACGAGGATCCAGGCGGGCCCGGGCCTGTTCGACTGGGGCCCGTACCAGCACTGGCGCCGGACACAGATGCCTCGCCGGCGCTAGCACCAGCGCTAGCGCGCGAGGGACCGCGGTGGCACGGCGAGTCTCGGTGGCACGGCGAGTCTCGGCGACGTTCAGCGCCGCGGTCGCGGGAGGAGCCGTGAGGGGCCGGCGGACCGCGGTCACAGCAGCAGGTGCGCCAGCGGCGCGGTGATCAGCATCGTGAGCATCACGCGCTGGATCCAGATGATCACCAGCCGGCCCACGCTGATCGGGATCGAGGTGGCCAGGATCGAGGGCACCAGGGCGGAGAAGAAGATGATCTGCGAGACCGCGGTGACGCCGATGGTCAGGCGCAGAACGTCCGAGGGGTGACCGGCGACGGCTGTGGCCGGCAGGAACATCTCGGCGATGCCCATCGCGGCGGCCTTGCCCGCCAGTCCCGGATCCGGCAGGCCGACGAGGTAGGCAACGGGCACGAACAGCCAGCCCACGACGTCGAAGACGGGGGTGTAGGTCGCCAGCAGCAGGCCGGCGAGGCCGATCGAGAGGATCGAGGGGACGATCGCGGAGGACATCCGCACGCCGTCGCGGAACGTCGACCAGGTCCCCCGCCCCAGGCCCGGTGCGCTGGACAGGGCGCGCATCGCCTCGGCCCAGGCGGCGGCGAACCGATTGCCGCGCGCGACCGGCTCCGGGAGGTGCGTGACGCCCTCGAAGGTGTCGGGCGCGACGGTGCGCAGCGGCGGGATCCGCACGGTGATCGCTGTGACCGCGAAGGTCACGGCGAGGGTAAGCACGAAGTACAGCGTCCAGTGGTCCATGAGGTCCAGGGTGCTGGCGACGATGACCATGAACGTCGCCGAGACGGTCGAGAAACCGGTGGCGATGATCGCGGCCTCCCGGCCGGTGTACCGGCCCTCGCGGTAGACCTTGTCGGTGATCAGCAGGGCGAGCGAGTAGGAGCCGACGAAGGAGGCGACCGCGTCGACGGCGGCGCGTCCCGGCACCTTCCACACCGGCCGCATGATCGGCTGGACCAGCACACCGATGAACTCCATCAGTCCGTAGCCGACCAGCAGCGCGAGGAACACGGCGCCGACGGGCACGATGAGGCCGACGGGGATGGCGAGCTTCTCCCACAGGAACGGGCCGATGTCGGGGTTGGCGAGCGGCCCCGGGTAGTAGCCGGCGGCCGCGCACACGGCGACGGCGAGGCCCACGACGTTCGCGAGCGCGAAGAAGGTCCGCAGCGCCCCATTGCGCCAGGTGCCGGTGGCGAACGGGCGGATCGTGCCCAGCGCCACCAGAGCCACCACGACCCAGGGCACCACGGGGCCGAGCACCCATTGCACGAGGCTCAGCACGTGGTCGACGAGGATCGTGGAGCTGCCGGCGATCTCGACGGTCACGAAGAACATCGCCAGGCCGATGGCGCTGTAGACCACGAAGCGCCACCGGTGCGGCGGAAGGGGGCCGCTCTCGCGGCCTGGCGCAGGACCACGCTGGGGACCAGGGGCGGGGACCAGCGCAGAGGCGCGATGGGGTTCGGGTGCAGGCACGGCATCGGGCGTCGTCATCGACGTCCTCCTCAGGACAGGGGGATCCCGGCCCGCCAGACCCGGTGGGTCAGCGGCATGCCGGGGCGGTAGGCGAGATGGATGGCGGCGGGGGCGTCGAGCACGTGGAGGTCCGCGCGGGCGCCGACGGAGAGGTGGCCGACGTCCTCGCGGTGCAGGGCCTGGGCCCCGCCGCGGGTGGCGGCGCGGATCGCTTCGGCCAGCGTCAGGTGCATCTGCAGCACGGCGGTGGCCACGCAGAAGCTCATGGAGCTGGTGTAGCTGGTGCCGGGGTTGCAGTTCGAGGCGATCGCGACGCTCGCCCCCGCGTCCAGCAGCTCCCGGGCCGGAGCGAGGGGTGCTCGGGTGGAGAGGTCGCAGGCCGGCAGCACGGTGGCCACGGTGCTCTCGCGGGCCGCAGCGAGCGCGTCGATGTCGGCGGCGCTGACGTGGTTGACGTGGTCGACGCTGGCCGCTCCCAGCTCCACGGCGAGCGCGACCCCGCCGGAGGCACCGAGCTGGTTGCCGTGCACCCGCAGGCCCAGCCCCGCGTCGGCACCGGCGCGCAGGACGCGCTCGGACTGCGCGGGGGTGAAGGCGCCGCTCTCGCAGAACACGTCGATCCAGCCGACGTACGGGGCGACGGCCTCGAGCATCTCACCCGTGACCAGGTCGACGTACCCGTCGGCGTCTCCGCCGAACTCGGAGGGTACGAGGTGGGCGCCGAGGAAGGTGACCTCGTCGAGCTCCCCGTCGGCCTTGAGCTGCGAGGCGAGGCGGGCGGCGCGCAGCTCCTCGGCGACGGTGAGTCCGTACCCGGTCTTGGTCTCCAGGCACGTGGTGCCGCCCCGGGCGGCCTCGGCGATGCGGGCGCGCACCAGGTCCCGCAGGCGCTCGTCGGCCGCGGCGCGGGTCGCCGAGGTGGTCACGCCGATCCCGCCGGCGGCGTAGGCCTGCCCGGCCATGCGGGCCTCAAACTCTCCCGCGCGGTCGCCGTCGAAGACGAGGTGGGTGTGGGAGTCGACCCAGCCGGGCAGGACCGCCCTGCCACCGAGGTCCTCGCGTGCGTCGGCCGACGGGGCCTGGGCCGACGGGCCGGTCCAGGCGACGAGCCCGTCCTCGATCACCACGGCCGCGTCGCGCACGACCTGCTCGTCGGTGACCGTGCCCGGGCGCGCGGGGTCATCGCACGCGGGGTCCAGGGTCCACAGCTCGCTGATACCGGTGAGCACGGTGCTGGTCACAGGAATACCTCCGGATGCGGATGAGCGGGGGCGGATGGGCAGGGGCGGATGCGCGAGGGCGGATACGCAGCTGCGGCTCGGGCCGGCTCGGCGCGGCACCGCGGCGGCCCGGGGCCTCAGTCGCGGCGGGTAGGAGTCATCGGGACCCGCACGCCGCGCTCGTGGGCGACCTCGTCGGCCCGGGAGTAGCCGGCGTCGACGTGGCGGAACACGCCGGTGGCGGGGTCGTTGGTCAGCAGGCGCTCGAGCTTGCGGGCTGCCAGCTCCGTGCCGTCGGCCACCCCGACCTGGCCGGCGTGGATCGAGCGGCCGATGCCGACGCCGCCGCCGTGGTGGATCGAGACCCAGGTCGCGCCGGAGGAGGTGGCGGTCAGGGCGTTCAGCAGCGGCCAGTCGGCGATCGCGTCGGACCCGTCGAGCATGGATTCGGTCTCGCGGTACGGGGAGGCGACGGAGCCGGAGTCGAGGTGGTCGCGGCCGATGACGATGGGGGCCTTGACCTTCCCGTCGCGCACCAGGTCGTTCAGGAGCATGCCGGCGAGGTGGCGTTCGCCGTAGCCGAGCCAGCAGATGCGGGCGGGCAGGCCCTCGAACTCGACGTACTCCCCGGCGGCGTCCAGCCAGCGGTGGAGGTGCTCGTTGTCCGGGAACAGCTCCTTCATCGCGGCGTCGGTGACGGCGATGTCCTCGGGGTCGCCGGACAGCGCCACCCAGCGGAACGGACCCATGCCCTCGCAGAACAGCGGGCGCACGTAGGCGGGCACGAAGCCGGGGAAGGCGAAGGCGCGGTCGTAGCCGGCGTGGCGGGCCTCGTCGCGGATGGAGTTGCCGTAGTCGAAGACCTCGGCGCCGGCGTCCTGGAACTCGACCATGGCCTGGACCTGGCGGGCCATCGCCTCGCGGGACTTCTTGGTGAAGCCCTCCGGGTCCGCCTCCGCCTCGCGCTGCCAGTCCTCGACGGTGACCTCGGCGGGCAGGTAGGACAGCGGGTCGTGGGCGCTGGTCTGGTCGGTGACCACGTCGATGTGCAGGTCACCGGCGCGGTGGCGCTCCAAGAGCGCGGGGAAGACGTCGGCGGCGTTGCCGACGATGCCGATCGAGACGGCGCGGCGCTCGGCGCGGGCGGCGCTGGCGCGGGCGACGGCGTCCTCGAGGTCCTCGGCGATCTCGTGGAGGTAGCGCTTGGCGACGCGGCGCTCCAGGCGGCTGCGGTCGACGTCGGCGATCAGGCACACCCCGTCGTTCAGGGTGACCGCGAGGGGCTGGGCCCCGCCCATGCCGCCGCAGCCGCCGGTCAGGGTGATGGTGCCGGCCAGGGTGCCGCCGAACCGCTTGGCGGCCACGGCCGCGAAGGTCTCGAACGTGCCCTGGAGGATGCCCTGGGTGGCGATGTAGATCCACGAGCCCGCGGTCATCTGCCCGTACATGGTCAGGCCCTCGGCCTCGAGGCGGCGGAACTCGGGCCAGGTGGCCCAGTCGCCGACGAGGTGGGAGTTGGCCAGCAGCACGCGCGGGGCCCATTCGTGGGTGCGCAGCACGCCGACGGGCTTGCCGGACTGGACCAGCAGGGTCTCGTCGTCCTCGAGGTCGCGGAGGGTCTCGGTGATCGCGTCGAAGGCCTCCCAGGAGCGGGCCGCACGGCCGGTGCCGCCGTAGACGACCAGGTCGTCAGGGCGTTCGGCGACCTCGGGGTCGAGGTTGTTCATGAGCATCCGCAGCGGTGCCTCGGTCTGCCAGGACTTCGCGCTGAGGGCGGTGCCGCGCGGGGCGCGGACGGGGCGAGCTCCGGGGAGGGTCATCATCGGTTCCTTCCGTGGCGGGGATTCGGTCCAGCTCACCACGCCCGGGCGTCCCGGGCGAGACCTGCCGGCCCGGTTATGTCCGGAATACCGGACAACTGATCGCTAGCGCAGTCAGGAGACGTCCACGAAAATGCCAACCGCACCGTATCCACGGACGGGACGCCAGTCGCAGCTGCCCGGTCATATACACAGCAGTATCGACTGACGTCCCGCCGGCGGTCAGACCCCCGGCCTGCACATGGCGGAGCTCTGGCCAGGCCGCCCAGTCGCCGAAGAGGTCGATCCTTACCCGCCCGGTCAGGAGACGACGGAGGTCTGGGAGCTGCCGGAGTCCTCGGCGGCACGCTCCTTCTGGACCAGCTCCCAGGTGCGGATGAGGCGCGGGAAGGCGAGCATGAGCAGCCCGCCCAGCACGTTCAGCGGGATGACCCAGGCAAACCAGATCAGCCAGTCCACGTACGAGATCGCCGCTCCGGCGTGCATCGCCCCGAAGATCACCACGGCGTTCAGGGCGCCGTGGAGCATGCCGAGCCCGACCACGAGGAAGCCGGCGATCAGCGAGTTCGCCAGCGTCACCATGCCCTCGCTGGAGCCCTGGTTCATGCGGGTGATCAGGGTGATCGTGAACCCGGCCAGCAGCGCCAGGGAGACCGTCTCGCTGGTCAGGCCTTTCTCCATGTAGCCGGTCGCGGTCTCCGTCAGCACGGACTCGAAGCGGGGGAAGGCGGCGACCACGAACCACATGAACAGCCACCCGCCGATCAGGTTCATCGCCAGGGTGACCACCCACAGCCGCACCAGCTGCCACCAGGTGCCGCGACGGGCCATCACGGCATTGATGGGCAGCAGGAAGTCCTCGGTGAACAGCTCGGAGTGCGCGAGGCGGCAGGCGAACAGGCCGATGCCGAACGCGAGCCCGCCCAGCAGTTTGGAGTCGGTGGCCTCGAGCACGGCGAGCATCGCCATCAGGCCCAGGCCTACGTCGATGCCGCCGAACAGACCGGTGATGATCTGGGCGCGCCAGGTGCGATTGAGCTTGTTCGCGCCTTCGGCGACGGTGTTCTGGAACTCCTCGACGAGCTTGTCCTCGACGGGCTCGTCGGACTCACCGAGCCGGGCACGCTCGTCGGCTTCGGAGGGCTGCTGCTCAGGAGCCATGGGTCCGTCCTCACGCTCGCACGTCGGGTCGACGAAGGATACCAACAGCCCCGTGTCCACGGACGGGACGCCAGTCGCAGCTGCCCGGTCATATGCGCAGCACCGTCGACCGACGTCCCGTCGGCGGTCAGGTCCGGCTGGGCGAGCCCGAGCCGACCGGACCGTGCAGGCGGCGGGTCAGCTCACCGGCCGCCTCGCGCACCGCCACCGCCAGCCGGGCCCGGTCCTCGTCGCTCGTGTGGTCCTCGACGAAGGTCAGCGCGACCGCGGCGGCCGGCCACCCGGTGTGATCGCGCACCACGGCGGCAAGGGAGGAGAGCGTGTCGGTGACCTCCCCGGTCTCTTCGGCGACGCCCTCGCGGCGCACGTCGGCCAGCAGCGCCCGCAGCTGCTGCGGCGTCGTGGGCCCGGGGGCGGAGGTGCGGGCGGTGAAGTCGGCCTCGCGGCCGTAGAGGCTGCGCAGCTGCGCCGGCGGGAGCTCGGCCAGCAGCGCCCTCCCGCTCGCGGTCAGGTGGGAGGGGATCCGTACGCCCACATCCGTGACCAGGCTGGGCCGGTTCCGGGCACGCTCCTCGACGATGTACAGCACGTCACGGCCGTGCAGCACGGCGAGATGGCCCGACTCCCCCACCTCGTCGACCAGGTTCTCGACGACCCGTCGGCCGATGCGTGCGAGGGGCTCCTGCCGGGCGTACCCGCCGGCCAGCTCGAAGGCAGCGGGGCCGATACCGTACAGCCGCTCGGAGGCGAGGTGGAAGGCGAAGCCGCGTTCGACGAGCACGCTGAGCAGGTCGTACGTGGTCGAGCGGGGCAGGTCGAGGTCGCGGGCGATCTGGATCGCGGGCACGGGGGTGCGCTGCGCGGCGAGGTACGTCGTCAGCTGCAGTGCCGCATCGGCGGCGGGAACCTTCGGTGCCATGATGGAGCCAGCATGCCACCGCATCACAGGGAGGTCGCCATGGATGCCGCTGCTGCATCCGCACGCGCATGGACGGGCCGGCTGGACGGCCACGGCACCGAGCACGCCCGCTGGCACATGATCGTGGACACCGAGGAGCCGAGCATCGCCGATGTCGCGCTGCTGGGATTCCGCTCCGACGAAGGCGTGCGCCGGAACCGGGGCCGCCCCGGCGCGGCCGACGGGCCCGGGGCCCTGCGCCGCGCACTGGGGCCGATGGCGCTGCACGGGGAGATCGGAGCCGGGCGCCGCCGCATCGTCGACCTCGGTGATGTGGCTGTGGACGGGCAGGACCTCGAGAGCGGGCAGGAGCAGCTGGCGGCCCGACTCGGGCAGGCGCTGCGGACCACGGGCGACCGCGGCGGTCTCTCCCTCGTGCTCGGCGGCGGGCACGAGACGGCGTGGGCCTCCTATCGCGGTCTCGCGGCCTCCGGCGGACTTGACGATGGCGCCCGCTGGGGTGTGCTGAACCTCGATGCCCACTTCGATCTGCGCCGGGAGGGGCGGCCGACGTCGGGCACGCCGTTCGCGCAGATGGCCGATGCCGAGGCGGCCGCCGGGCGGGAGCTGAACTACGCCGTGCTCGGCATCGCCGAGCCCTCGAACACCGGCGTGCTGTTCGAGGAGGCCCGACGGCTCGGCGTGCGCTGGCTGACCGACGAGCAGTGTGCCGACGGCGGAGCCGAGCAGGTCACCGCGTTCGTCCAGGATTTCACTGCGGATCTGGACCTGCTGTATCTGACGATCGATCTGGACGTGCTGCCGGCGGCCGTCGCGCCCGGCGTCTCCGCTCCGGCTGCCTACGGCGTGCCCGTGCCGGTGATCGCGGCGGCCGTCCGAGCTGCGGCCGGCAGCGGGAAGCTGGCCCTGCTGGACGTGGTGGAGCTGAATCCCGCCCTGGACGTGGATTCCCGCACCGCGCGCACCGCGGCTCGACTCATCGATGACGCCGTGCGGCACGCCGTCAGCGCCCGGTAGTGAGTCGTCGGCGCCCGGTAGTGAGTCGGGTCGGACCTGGCCAACGCTCCCTCGCCCGACGCCGCTGACGGCGGGCGGCCGACGGCGGGCAGCCGACGGCTGACGGCGGGCAGCGGACGGCGGGCAGCGGGCGGCTGACGGCGGGCAGCCGAGGGCTGACGGCTGACGGCGGGGGCTGACGGTCCGACTCTTGCCGAGCCGGCTCCTCAGAGCGGCTGGTCGCTCTCGCGCAGCCAGTCCTCGAGCGTCATGTCGTCGACCTCGGCGTCGGCAGGGATCAGTCCGCCGGTGGCGAGGCCGCGCCCGAGGTAGGGCAGCTCCGTGACCAGGCGCGGTGACCTGCCGGCGAGGCTGCCGCGGGTGGCGAGGATGCGCCGGACGAGCTCGGCGCTGGTGAGCTCCTCGGGGCCGCGGATGGCGGCGGTCCTGGTGGCGGCATCGTTGCCCGACGCGTCGCCGTCGCCACGCTCGACCGGGACACCGCTGGTGACGAGCGGGTCGTCCTCGATCTCGCGCTCGATGAAGCTCGCGACACGGGCCGCGGCGACCGGGGCCATCCGCATGGTCGGCAGCACCGCGACCGGGCCCAGGCTCGCCTGGGACAGGATCGATCCGGCCAGCTCGTACCACTGGGTGGAGTGGATGATGGTCGCCGGGATGCGAGCCTCCCGATAGAGGCGCTCCTGGGCGGCCTTCCCGCGGTAGTAGCCCATCAGGCGGTTCACGGTGGGATCGGCGGCTCCGGCGATCGAGACGCAGACGAGGCGTCGGACCCCGCCGCGCTCGGCGGCCCGGGCGACCTTCTGCGCCGTGCGGGTGAAGTACGAGACCGCGCGGTCACCGCGGATGGTGGCGATGTTCAGGGCATCGACGGCGACGTCGGCCCCGGTCAGCGCCTCCTCCAGACCGGTGCCGCGGAATGCGTCGACGCCGCTCGCCCGGCTGAGGGGGCGCACGCTGTGGCCGGCGGCTTCGAGGCGGGTGACGAGGTGGCGGCCGATGGTGCCGGTCGCTCCGAGCACGGCGATATCCATGGCCTCACAGTAGGCGCGGAGGAAAGCGCCGGGAAGCCCCGGATCACCGGTCGCGTCGCCCATGGGGTCAGCGCAACTTCTTGGTCTGGTACGCAACCTGATCGCGCTCAGGCAGGGTGACTCGGCGCTGACCGCCATATAGCTGCATCCCCTCCGGCGCGCGAGCGTTGGCGGAGGGCTGCTGGGGCAATGCGACGAACAACACCGCCCCGAGCGGTCTCCGCCGGGCGTCAGTGGCCGGTAGAGCCGTCACCGGGCGGCCGCCAGCGTTCGTTGACCAGCTGGAACAGACGGCAGTCCGCCCACTGGCCTCCCAATCGCAGGAAGGAGCGGGCCAGGCCGAACTCGGCGAAGCCGCAGCGCTGGAGGACCCGCACCGAGGCGTCGTTGCCGACCTGCACCTCGGCCTGCAGCCGGTGCAGGCCGAGCCCACCGAAGGCGACGGCGATGGCGGCGCGCACGGCGTGGGTGGCGATGCCGCGGCCGGTGTCTGCGTGATCCACCCAGTATCCGAGCGAGGCGAACTCGGCAGCGCCGCGGACGATGCCGGTGAAGCTCAGGCGCCCCACCAGACGGCTGCTGCCGTTCTCCTCGAGCCAGATCGTCAGCGGCAGGCCGCGGCCGGCTTCGCGATCCTCGACAGCCTGAGCGATGGCGGCGCGCTGCCCGGCCTCGGTGAACCAGTTCGCCGTCCGCTCCGGAGCGCCGATCAGCAGACGCTCGCGGTTGCGGGACTCGAGCTCGGCCAGCGCCGGGGCGTCGGAGGGAGCCAGCAGACGCAGGGTCACCTGCTTGGCGCCGACTGGGCGCGCGGTCTGCTCCCTCATGCGGCACATCGTGCCAGAGGGATCGGGTCAGTACCCGGTGCGCCCGTCGATCCGCTCGCGCAGCAGATCCAGGTGGCCGAGGTGGCGGGCGTACTCCTCGATGAGGTGGGTGAGGATCCAGCGCAGGTTCACCGGCTCACCCTTCCGCAGCCCGCGCACCGGGCCGTCGAGATCGCTCCAGCTCGCCTGGGCCGCCCGGGCGGCCTCGATCTCCTGGCGGTAGCGCTGGACGTCGGCTTCGGCAGTGGCCGGGTCCACGTCCTCGAAGTCGCCATCGGGATTCTGCGGCGTGCTGTAGTAGTCCGGGACGGCCTCGCCGAGGGTGACCTCGCGCAACCAGTGCGCCTCGACCTCGGTCAGATGGCGCACGATACCGATCGGGCTCAGGGCCGACGGGGGCGCGGAGCGCCGGCACAGCTGCTCGGCGTCGAGGCCGTCGATCTTCAGCAGCAGGGTCTGGCGGTGGAAGTCCACCCAATGGTCGAGAGTCTCGCGCTCGGTCGCGGTCATCGGGCCGAATCGGCGGGGGTCGGGAGTGCTCATGGAGAGCGATCCTGGCACGCCGTTCACGGAGCAACCAGGGATTATCGCGCTGCGCCGAGTAAGATCGGGCATCCCCAGCACAGGAGTCGAGATGGCGTCGTCCAACCCCGCGGACCCCACGGCCCTGCTGGATCCTGCGTCCCCCGCGATGGGCGAGCGGCTCGTCGAGGCCTGGCGCACCGGTGTGCTGGTCCTGCCCCTGCGGGACGAGTCCTCTCCGGTGCGGCTGCCGGGGCTGCACAAGTCGGTGCTCCCACCCTCGCTGTCCGGGCAGGCACGGGTCTCGCTCGCCGGCGTCGGTGAGCACTTCGCCGCCTGGCGGCTGGTCCCGCAGGAGAACGCACCGCTGATCGTGCGGATCCCCCACGTGCCCCTCGCCGAGATGCCGCAGGAGCTCGCTCACGAGATCGCCGCGCTGACTCTGGTCCCGCCCGACGTCGGCCCGCAGCCGATCGCGTTCCACGACGAGCCGGCCGACGCGGGGTCCCCGCCCGCCGGGGCAGGTGGCCCAGCGCCCGGCGGCGACCCCGGGGACCCGGCACCCAGCCCCATCGGCCATCCCTTCGTCGTCACCTCCGAGATGCCCGGCACCGCCGCCGTGCCGGAGGCCTGGACCGCGCAGCACCTCGCCGCGCACGCCGCCCACCTCGCGCACCTGCACTCGGTGCCCGCTCCCGGGCGGGGCCCGGTGACCCTGGGACGGAACCCCTGGGCGGCGATCCCGCGCGGCACGCCGTCGCTGCTGAGCGAGGTCGAGGCCGAGGTGGAGAGCTGGCGCTCCCGGCACGGTGCCCTGATCCGGGAGCTCGCGCTCGAACCGATCCTGGACGCGGCCCTGTCCCGCGTGGCGACGGTCGAGAGCGACATTGCCCAGCTGGACGGCTTCGTCCTCGCCCACGGCGACCTCTGCGCCACCAACATCATGTGGGACCGGCCCGTGGAGACCGCGGAGCCACCGGCCGTCGGCTACATCGACTTCGAGTGGGCACAGGGCGATGATCCCGCCCGCGACCTGGCCATCATCGGCGGCGCCGTGCACGGCGGACCCTGGTACGTCCCGCTGGACGAGGACCAGGTCAGCGCCTTCGTCGACGCCTATGTGCGAGCGCGCGCCGAGCACGGGCCCGTGCCTGCCTCGGTGGCCGACGTCGGCGCGCTGCGCCGGCGGATGCGAGCCTGGACGGCGTACGAACGCACCGCGATGCTGGTCCACGTCGCCTCCCGCGCCGCGACCCGGGCCGCCCACCGCCAGGTGCTGCCGGTACTCCGCGGCACCCTGGCCGAGGAGCTCGGGCTCGACGACACCCACCGCTGAACTCCCACGGGTGAGAGTGCCCACGCCTGGGCGCAAGTGGTGGCGCGCCGAGCGCATCGGCATACGGTGGGGGCATGAGTGACTTCGTGAAGAACAGTTCCGGTGCCCCCGCGGGATACTTCGCCGCCGAAGCCGCCGGGCTGCGCTGGCTGGCAGAGCCGCAGGCCGTCCCCGTCGTGCCCGTCCTCGAGGAGGGCAAGGACTTCCTGCGCCTGCAGCAGCTGACGACGACCGCTCCGAGCGCCGGGGCGGCCCGCGAGTTCGGCCGCGGCCTGGCTCGTCTGCACGACGCCGGCGCACCGGACTTCGGCTGGACCCCGGCCGAGGCGGCCTGGTTCGGCCCCCTGGAGAACCCCTTCACCGTCTCCACCTCCACGCACGCCGACTTCCCCGACTACTACGCCGACGACCGCCTGCGGCCGCTGGCCGACAAGGTCACCCGCACGCTCGGGGCCGACGGCCACGACACCGTGGACGAGGCGATCGACATGATCGCCGACGGGGCGTACGACGGCATCAGCGGACAGGGCTCCGAGGAGCCCGCCCGTGTCCACGGCGACCTGTGGTCCGGCAACCTCATGTGGACCGAGGACGGGGTGACGCTGATCGACCCGGCCGCCCACGGCGGCCACCGCCTCGAGGACCTCGCGATGCTGTCCCTGTTCGGCGCACCCCACCTGGACGAGATCTTCGAGGGGTACGAGGCCGAGCACCCGATGCCGGGCGACTGGCAGCAGGACCTGCCCGCCCACCTGTTCTTCGGCCTGCTGGCCCACGTCCACCTGTTCGGCGAGGCCTACGCCGACCAGGCCGTGGCCACCGCCGAGGCGATCATCGCCCGGGCGGACCAGCTGGGCTACTGACCTCCTGATCCGGCCCGAACCACGCGCGCAGGGACGCGTGCAGCTCGACCGGATCCTCGCCGGCCCACGCCACGTAGCCGTCGGGGCGTAGCAGCACAGCCGGCGCCTCGAGCTCATCGCTGACGTCGACCACGTGGTCGATGCGGTCGGCCCACCCGGCCGCGGAGAGGCGACCGGTTCCGTCGAGCAGCAGGCCGCGTCCCTCCCGCATCAACTCGTACAGACGCCCGGTGGGCAGCGCGAGGTCGCGCAGCCGACGGCCCACCAGCTCGTGGCCGGATCCCATGTCGTAACGGATTCCGGTGCCGATGACCTTCTCGAGCAGGAACCGGTTGACCTCGTCGAACTCCGCCAGCTCTTCCAGCAGCCGGCGCACCGCCTGGGGGCCGGGCTCCGGCGAGATCAGCTGCGACTGGGCACGCGTCGTGGTCAGCACGTCATCGGCCACCGGCCGGCGTTCGCTCTCGTACGTATCCAGCAGCGTCTGCGGTGCCCAGCCCTGGACGGTCGCGGCGAGCTTCCAGCCCAGATTGAACGCGTCCTGGATGCCGAGGTTCAGTCCCTGGCCTCCCATGGGCGGGTGGACGTGCGCGGCGTCGCCGGCGAGGAGCACGCGGCCGGCGCGGTAGTGCTCGGCCAGGCGGGTCGCATCGGTGAACCGCGACAGGGATCGCGGCGAATGGATGCCGAAGTCGGTCCCGGCGTAGGCGCGAAACTGTTCGCGGAACTCGTCGAGCGCCGGCGGGACGGCGCGGTCCTCGGCCACCGTCGCGGCGGGCACGACGGCGCGGTACACACCGTCCTCCCCCGCCGGGCCGATCCCGAAGCCGCGATGGCGCGTGCGGACTTCCTCCGTGATCGCGGCGATCTCGTCGGCCGACGTCGTGGCCTCCATCTCCCCGAGCAGCCATTCGGTCGTGGCGGCCTGCCCGGGGAAGCCGACGCCGAGCGTCTTGCGCACCAGGCTCCGGCCGCCGTCGCAGCCGACCAGCCAGCGCGAGCGCAGCCGCTCGCCCCCGGCCAGCTCGACGGTGACCCCTTCCTCGTCCTGCTCGACGCCGCTGACTGCCTCACCGCGACGGACCTGCGCCCCGAGCTCGCGGGCCCGCTCGGCCAGCAGCCGGTCGGTGATCGTCTGCGGAATGCCGAGGACGTACCCGTGCGCCGTATCCATATCGTCCGGCCAGGGCCGGGAAACACCCGCGAAATCCGCGGCGCGCGGATATTTGCGGCCGTGCTCGAGGAACCGGTCCAGCAGGCCCCGTTGATCCATGATCTCGATGCTGCGCACGTGCAGGCCCAATGATCGCGCCAGCCGGCCCGGCTCGGCGTCCTTCTCCACCACCAGGACGTCCACGCCCTGGAGCCGCAGTTCGCTCGCCAGCATCATGCCGGTCGGGCCGCCCCCGCTGATGATCACGTCGTCCATGAATGCCTCCCCCTCAGAATCGACCGCGGCTTCCGGAATCGACCGCGGCCGCATATCCTGCCGCCCGATAGGGGTCTTGCGGCAAGCCCCGGGTCCGTCTATATTCTGAAAATGCAGGGTCCGGGGCGTTGCGTCCGGGACTCGTCCCCCGGAGGCGTTCGGGGACTCTCCCCTCTCAGCCCTCGCCGCTGTCAGCCCGCGTTGACGGCGAGCCCCGCCGCGTCAGTGGTGATCCTGTCGCCACCGCCGTGCGAACTGCCCCGGGGTGAGCCCCGTCGAGAACCCCCGCGGGCGGACATGCCGCCCGCGGGGCGCCCGGAGCCTTCCACGCAGTGACGCGCAGACGGCCGGCGGGCGGTGAGCCACGGACTCAGTGGTCGTGGCCCTCCTCGTCCTCATGGTCATGGCCCTCGTGGTCATGGCCCTCGTGGTCGCCGCCGGCGTCGCTGGCCTCGCCCTCGTGGTCATGACCCTCGTGATCGTGGCCCTCTTCGCCCTCCCCGCCGGAGACGTCGTACTCGCCGGAGGCGGTGCCGGTGGCCACCTGGATCTCGTGCGGGACGACGGGCAGGTCGAGCTCGCGGTAGACCTCGCCGCTGGCGATGTCGACCATGGAGAGCTTCTGCGCCTCGGGGTCGACGACGAAGGCCGTGCCGTCGGCGACGGCCATCATGGGGCCGGGCTGCTGCCACTCGTCGGGCTCGGTCCACTCGCCGGTGACGGGAACCTCGTGGAGCATCTCGCCGGTCTCGGGGTCGAGGATGTTCAGCTCGCCGTCGGCGGTCAGAACCAGTGCCTCACCCTCCGGGCCGCGGTCCAGCGAGCGGAACCAGTACTCCGAGCCCAGGTCGACGGTCTGCATCGAATCGTCACGGGTGTCGATCAGGGCGATCTCGGTGGGGCGCTCGATGCCGCCTTCGGGCTCTGCCTCGACCTTGTGATCGGCCAGCACGATCGGGGAGGACTCGACGCCCTTCTGGTTCCCCGAGCGCTGGTAGTCCGTCTCGACCGGGACCTTGTGGAACTCCCCGTCGCGATAGATCACGGGCCCGTTCTCGCAGCCCAGGGAGATGACGTCGCCGGACTCCGTGGGCTGGGCGGCGGCCTCGCCGTGCACGCCCGGGCAGTCGTCGGTCTCGGCGGTGACGTTGCCGTCCGCGTCGAGCACCTGGACGGTGCTGCGGGCGTCCTCGGTGCCCTGGGTGACGAGCATGCCGCCGTCGGAGAGCGGCACGGCGACACCGTGGTGCGGATCCTCGGTGCTGGTCTCCTCGAGCACGCCGAGGTCGCCCTCGGCCAGCTGGGACGGGTCGATCACGGTGACGTCGCCGGTGCCGTCGGCGAACAGGGCCGTGCGGTCCCCGTGGGGAACCACGTGGCCCGGATGCGGGGCGTCGACCCCGAGGTCCGTCAGCAGCGGCTCCTGCTCGTAGTAGTGGAAATGGTCGCCGTGTGC
Source organism: Brachybacterium sp. SYSU DS0246 (assembly GCF_059391765.1). Classification (NCBI taxonomy): domain Bacteria; kingdom Bacillati; phylum Actinomycetota; class Actinomycetes; order Micrococcales; family Dermabacteraceae; genus Brachybacterium; species Brachybacterium sp. SYSU DS0246. The sequence continues at coordinate 43,611 of NZ_JBZXYT010000030.1, forward strand.
CTGGGCGATCAGACCGGTGTCGTACATCGTGATCGCGTCGGCGGCGCTGACAGCGACATGGCGGCCATCGCCCGCGGGGTTCAGGCGGACGTACCCCTCGAGCTCGGCACTGCCCAGCTCGGTGCCGTCGGTGGAGTCCAGCGTGGTGACGCCGCCGTCGTGGGCGAGGACGATGCGCGGGCTGAGCGCACCGACCTCGACCTGCTCCGGGGCGGACTCGGCAGCCCCGTCGGACGCCCCGGAGGAGCCGCCGTCCGACGCTCCGCCCGAGTCCCCGCCGCTGCAGGCGGCCAGCGCCAGCACGCCCGCTCCGGCGAGCGCCACCACCCGCCGCTTCATGATAATGCTTCTCATAGTATTCATGGATGAAAGGTTAGCAGTAGCTGAGAATCGTTCCCAGCTGAGGGCCTGTGCCCTGAGTCACTGCGTCGCCAGGGCGCGCGATAGATGCCGGCCGCACTGGATCAGTGCGACCGGCGTTCTCGAACGGGCTGACGTGGAGCAGGGGCCGTCGGCCCCGCCGGATCAGATCACGCCGAAGGCGATCATGGCGTCGGCGACCTTGCGGAAACCGGCGATATTGGCGCCCACCGCGTAGTCCCCGGGGCGGCCGACCTCCTCCGCCGTCTCGAGGCAGGTGGCGTGGATGTCCTTCATGATCCGGGTGAGCCGCTGCTCGGTGTACTCGAAGCTCCACGCGTCACGGCTGGCGTTCTGCTGCATCTCCAGCGCGCTGGTGGCCACTCCCCCGGCGTTGGCGGCCTTGCCCGGGCCGTAGGCGACGGCGGCCTCGGCGAAGAGGTCCACGGCCTCCGGCGTGCAGGGCATGTTGGCGCCCTCGGCGACCGCCAGCACCCCGCCCTCGATGAGCCCGCGCGCCGCGTCGGCATCGAGCTCGTTCTGGGTCGCGCACGGCAGCGCAATCTCCACAGGCACGTCCCAGACCTGGCCGCCCTCGACGTAGCGGGCGCGCCCGCCGCGGCGCTCGGCGTACTCGGAGATCCGCCCCCGCTCGACCTCCTTGATCTGCTGCAGCAGCGGGAGGTCGATCCCGTCCTCGTCGATGACGCAACCGGAGGAGTCCGAGGCGGTCACCGGGATCCCGCCGAGCTGCCGGACCTTCTCGATCGCGTACAGGGCGACATTGCCGGCGCCCGAGACGGCCACCCGCCGCCCTTCAAGCGAACGATCGCGAGCACGCAGCATCTCGTCGGCGAAGATCGCCACGCCGTACCCGGTGGCCTCCTTGCGCACCAGCGAGCCGCCCCAGTCCAGGCCCTTGCCGGTCAGCACCCCCGCCTCGTAGCGGTTCGTCAGGCGCTTGTACTGGCCGAAGAGGTAGCCGATCTCGCGGGCCCCGACGCCGATGTCCCCGGCCGGGACATCCGTGTGCTCGCCCAGATGGCGGTACAGCTCCGTCATGAACGACTGGCAGAAGCGCATCACCTCCCCGTCGGAGCGGCCGCGCGGATCGAAGTCGGAGCCGCCCTTGCCGCCGCCGATCGGCAGCCCGGTCAGCGAGTTCTTGAAGATCTGCTCGAAGCCGAGGAACTTCACGATGCCGAGGTTCACGCTGGAACGGAACCGCAGGCCGCCCTTGTAGGGGCCCAGCGCGGAGTTGAATTCGACGCGGAAGCCGCGGTTGACCTGGACGGTGCCCTGGTCATCGACCCACGGGACGCGGAAGATGATCTGCCGCTCGGGTTCGCACAGGCGCATCAGCACGTTGGCGTCCGCGTACTCGGGATGCTTGCCCTGCAGCACCTCGAGGGATTCGAAGACCTCGCGCACGGCCTGGTGGAACTCCGGTTCCCCCGGATTACGGCGAAGGACCTGGTCGAGGGTGTCCTGGAGGGGCGTGGCAGTCATGCGGTGTCCTCTCGTGGTGAAGCGCTCACCCCACCATGGTCAGGCATCTGCATGCGCCCGGGCCTCGTCGTCTCGCCGGCCGCCCTCGACCACTCGTTCCACGTCGTGCCGGGCCGGCGCGCCCGGCGTTACGCTCGCCGCGCGAGGCGACCCATACCGACGGTGACGTGCATGGAGGTGCCGATGCTGCAGCGGATGCAGGAGAGAGCAGGTTCGCTCGGGGCAGCGGTGTACGCGGCCGTGCTGGCGCTGGTGGTCCTGGCGGCGGCCGGTGCCGTAGGTCTGATGCTGCACCAGCCATGGCTCTTCCCCAGCCTGGGGCCGACGGTCATGCTGTTCTTCGAATCGCCCCAGCAGAAAGCGTCACGGCCGCTGAACGCCCTGATCGGGCACGCAGTGGCGCTGTTGGCGGGGATCGCCGCGGTCCTCGGGCTCGGTCTGCTGGGCGCGCCGTCGGCCGCCGAGGGCGGACTGACCCCGGCCTACCTCGTCGCCGGCGCCGGCTCGCTGGCCGTGACCACGTTCGTCCTCACCGCCCTGCGCACCTCGCACCCGCCGGCCGGGGCGACGACCCTGATCGTCAGCCTGGGCGTGCTCTCGGGAGCGGCCGCGTGGGCGTCGATGGCCGGGGCCGTCGTACTGGTCACCGCGCTGGGTTGGGGGCTGAACCTCCTGCTGGGCACGCGTCCCGCCGGCGCGCCGGCTGCGGGAGGGGGCACGAGCCGGGAGGCCGACGCGAGCCACGGGGACAGCACCGGCTGAGCCCGTGCCGGCCGCCGACTGCCGCGCCGCCGCGCCGCCGACTGGCACGCCGCCGCACCGCTGCGCCGCCGGAAGGAATGCAACTATATGGCGGCCAGCGCCGAGTCACCCCGCCTGAGCGCCGTCAGGTCGCGCACCGGACCACGAAGTTGCGCGAGGCCCCGCGACCCCGGGACCCCGGGACCCCGGGGCGGCCGG
>NZ_JBZXYT010000031.1:0-44870 GCF_059391765.1 Brachybacterium sp. SYSU DS0246
GTTCCCGCCTCGGCAGGATCCGTCCCGGCGGGCTCCTGACCGGCGCGTTCCTGCCCGGGCCCGCCGAAGCCGGCACGGACGAAGTCCCCGGTGCTCCCCGTGAGGGACGGGAAGGAGCCCAGGAGTTTGCGCGTGTAGGCGGCCTTCGGCTCGAAGTACAGGTTCTCGGCGGTCTCCAGCTCCACGATCTTCCCCGAGCGCATCACGGCGATGCGATCGGAGACCTCCAGCAGCATCGGCAGGTCGTGGGTGATGAACACGACCGCGAAGCCGAGGTCCTGGCGCAGCCGCAGCACCTCCTGCAGGATCTCCCGCTGGACCACGACGTCCAGTGCCGTCGTCGGCTCGTCCATGATCATCAGCTGGGGGTCCAGTGCCAGCGCCATGGCGATCATGACCCGCTGGCGCATGCCGCCGGAGAGCTCGTGCGGGAAGGCGTTGAGGCGGGCGGGGTCCACGCCCACCAGCTCGAGCAGCTCCTCGCTGCGCTCCAGGCGCTGCCGCTTCGTCATGTGCGGACGGTGCGTGGTGAACACGTCGCCCAGCTGCGTCCGCACGCTCAGCACAGGGTTCAGCGAGTTCATCGCACCCTGGAACACCATCGCCACCTTCGACCAGCGGAAGGCTCGCAGGCTCTCCCCCTCCAGCGCGAGCACGTCGACGTCCTCCCCGGTGACGTGGTCGTGGAAGGTCACCGAACCGCCGGTGATCCGCGCCGGCGGCCGGTGCAGCTGATTGAGTCCGTAGGCCAGAGTCGTCTTCCCGCAGCCCGACTCCCCTGCCAGCCCCAGGATCTCGCCGCGGTGCAGGACGAACGAAGCACCCTGGACGGCGTGAACCGGCTCCTCGACCTCGTAGACCACGTCGAGGCCCTCGACCGTCAGCACCGGTTCCTCTCGCACCGGTGACCCGGAGCGCTCCTCCTCGAACCCTGCAGAGAGCTCGGTGGTCTCGGTGCTCATGCGTCAGCTCCGTCGTGATCGGCCTTCTCCGCGGCCCTGACCTGCTTCATCGCCTTCGGGGCGAGCTTGAGCCGCGGGTTGATGATGGTGTCGATGGAGAAATTCACCAGCGACAGCCCGGCCCCGAGGGCGGCGATCAGCAGGCCCGGCGGGACGAACCACCACCAGCCGCCCAGGGTGAGCGCCTGGCCGTTCTGGGCGTAGTAGAGCATCGAGCCCCAGGTCTGCGTGCCCACCACTCCGAGGCCGATGAAGCTCAGTCCTGCCTCCCCGAGGATCGCGGTGATCAGGGCGAAGACGAAGCCGCTGGACATCACCGGCAGCAGGTTCGGCAGGATCTCCACCGAGATGATGCGCCAGGGTCGCTCCCCCGCGATGCGCGCGGCGTAGACGTAGTCGCGGGTGCGGATCGAGAGGGTCTGGGAGCGCAGCACGCGCGCCGCGGCCGCCCACGACGTGATCGCGAGAATCACCGAGATCAGCACCAGCCCGCGCTGCTGGACGTAGGAGCCGATCACGATCATCAGCGGCAGCCCCGGCAGGATCAGCACCACGTTGGTGAACAGCGAGAAGAACTCGTCGATCCAGCCGCCCAGATACCCGCCGAGAATGCCGAAGAACGCCGAGAGGAACAGCGCCAGCGCCGCCACCAGCACCCCCACGATCAGGGAGCCGCGGGTGGCGTGGGCGAGCTGGGCGAGCACGTCCTGACCGGTCTGGGTGGTGCCCAGCAGATGGTCCGAACTGGGCGGCTGCATGCCGCTGTTGTGCACGGCCAGCGGGTCTTGGACCACGAACGGCCCGATGATCCCGAACAGCACGATGGCCACCACGAGTCCCGCGCCGACGATCAGGGACGGGGTCAGCAGCCGCCGCAGGCGGTCACCGCGGCGAGCGGGGGCGCTGCCGGTGGCGGCACGCGCCGTGGCGAGAGCTCTGGTCGTCATGTCGCCTCCTCAGCCGCGGACCCGGGTCCGCGGGTCGATCACGCCGTAGAGCAGGTCCACCGCCAGGTTCGTCGCCAGCACGGAGACCGTGATGATGAGGAACAGGCCCTGCATGAGCGCGTAGTCGTTGTTGTGGACGGCCTGCAGCATCGTGTAACCGATGCCGGGATAGGAGAACACCGTCTCCACCACGATCGAGCCGGAGACGACGAAGCCCAGCGAGATCGCGAACCCCGAGACGCTGGGCAGCACCGCGTTGCGGGCGGCGTACATCAGCATCACCCGACGCGGGGCCAGCCCCTTCGCCTCGGCGGTGAGGATGTAGTCCTCGCTGAGGGTGGAGACCATCATGTTGCGCATCCCCAGCAACCAGCCGCCGAGCGAGGACAGCACGATCGTCAGCGCCGGCAGGAAGCCGTGGTAGATCGCGTTGGAGATGAACGGGTAGTCGACGGCGGGACGCACCAGGGTGACGTCGTAGCCGCCGGACACGGGGAACCAGCCCAGGTTCACCGAGAACACGTACACGAACAGCAGCGCGAGCCAGAAGTACGGGACCGCCTGCATGACCGTGGTCGAGGGGATCAGGGAGTCCAGCCACGTCCCCCGGCGCCAGCCGGCGATCATGCCGAGCGAGACGCCGATGACGAACGTGATGGCCGTGGCCAGTCCCACCAGCACCAGCGTCCACGGCAGGGAGTGGCCGATCACCTGCCCCACGGGGGTGGGGAAGTAGGTCACCGAGACCCCGAGGTTCCCGCTCAGCAGCCGCCCGATGTATTCGATGTACTCCTGGACCAGGTTGCCGCTGTCGTCGGCCCCGAGCATCACCTCGATGGCCTGGCGGGTCTCCGGCTGGACGGGACCGCGCAGGGAGAGCTTGGCCAGGACGGCGTCGACCGGGCTGCCGGGCAGCATCCGGGGGATGAGGAAGTTCAGCGTCACGGCCGCCCACAGCGCGACCAGGTAGAAGCCGAGTTTGCGCACCAGATGCATGCAGGTGCCCTCAGCCCTGGACCGGGGTGACCGTCTTCAGCACCTCGGCGTTGTCCGGGGCGGACCACGCCATCGGGTACACGTACGGGTCCTCCTGGGTCGGCCAGCCGGTCACTCGCGAGTTGTTGTACTCCGTCAGGCTCGAGCCGATCAGCAGCGGGATCGCGGGCATCTGCTCCACCAGTCGCTGCTGCACGGTGAAGTACTGCTGCTTCTTCTCCTCGACATCGTCGGTGCCGGAGGCGGCCTCCAGGGCGTCGTCGAGCGCCTGGTCCGAGAAGCGGGTGATGTTCTGGTACGGGTTGCCGTTCTCCCCGACCGGGACGGTGCTCTCGGTGGAGAAGTGCGTGCGATAGGGGTAGTACGGATCGGGCGCGGGTCCCTGGCCGACGGAGTCGATGACCAGCTGGAAGGTGCCCTTGGCCTTGGAGTCGTTCCACTCGTTGACAGAGACCTGCTGCGGGATGAGCTCGATGCCCACCTCCTTGTACTGCTGGGCGAGGGTGTCCAGCGCGGTCACGAAGTCGGACCAGCCCGAGGGGCAGGAAGCGGTCATGGACACGCGCACCCCGTCCTTCTCGTAGATCCCGTCGGACCCTTCGGTGTAGCCGGCGTCCTCGAGCACGCGCCGGGCCTCGTCGGGCTGGGCATTCCAGGGCGCGAGCTCGATCGAGGGGTCGATGAACTCGGCGTCGCGCTCGGGCAGGGCGAAGGCGGGCGAGATGTCGCTGCCGAGGCCGAAGAACGCCAGCGCGGACAGCTGCTCGCGGTCCACGCCGTAGTACAGGGCCTGGCGCACGGCGACGTCGGTCTGCGGTCCCTCGCACCCCAGGTCGGGGTTGCAGGCGGCGAACAGTGCGGCCTGGGAGGTGGGGGTGTTGGTGTAGCTGAGGTCGGGGTTGTCCTCGACGTGGGCGTCGATGTCCGGGATCGCGGTGGACATGTAGTCGATCTCGCCGGCGAGCCACTTGTCGGTGGCGACCTGGTTCCCGGACTGGGTCAGGGCGCGCACGCCCCCGATGGCGGGAACGCCCTCTTCCCAGTAGGAGTCGTTGGCCGTGAGCAGGTAGGACTCGGGGGTGAAGTCACTGAGCCGGAAGGCCCCGGTGCCGATCGGCTCCTCGTTGGGATAGGTCGCGAGGTCCTCGACGTCGGCGAAGAGGTGCTCGGGGAGGATCCAGGTGCGGCCCAGCGCGTTGGGGCCCTCGGTGAAGGAGGGGCGGTCATAGGTGATGGTCACCGACGTCTCGTCCACGACCTCGGCCGACGGGGCGGTCCCCGCCGGGTTCAGCGCCTCGTTGTCCCGGATGGCGTTGAACGTGAAGGCGACGTCCTCGGCGGTGAAGTCCTCACCGTCGTGCCAAGTCACCCCTTGGCGGATCGCCACGGTCAGCTGCGTGCCGTCCTCGTTCCACTCGAAGCTCTCGCCCAGCAGCGGCTTGGGTTCGACGTCGATGGCCTTCAGCGGGTCGTAGTAGAACAGCGGCTCGAAGATCGGACCCTGGACCAGGGAGATGACCGAGGGCGAGTGGGGGTTGAGGTTGCGGCTGATCTCCCCGGCCCCGGTGAGGACCGTGATGGTCGGGCGCCCTTCCTCGCTCTCTTCGAGATTGGAGGTCGGGGCGCACGAGGCCAGCGCGACGGTGCCGGTGCCGCTGACGGCGGCAAGCTTGTACAGATCTCGACGACTGAGGTGCATCGTTGCTCTCCTTGGTCACGCATCGTCGCGTGATGAGTCGTTCACTGGGGAACTTCCTTCATCTGTTTAATGAAGTAGGAGTAGTCTCCGGAGCGGCCGACCATCCGTCAAGGGATGTCGTGGCTCACACAGGCAACGAAACGGTCACGACGATCCCGGAGAATCACGAGGACACCGCGGAGCCGGGCACGTCCCGGGCCCGGCACGGACTCGCATCAGGGGGTGCACCATGACTGCCACCGGCGAGCGCCGAGCGTCCTCGACCGATGCCGCGATCCTCGAGATGGTCCGCCGCCGCACGGAGACCACCCGGGTGGAGATCGCCCGCGAGCTCGGGGTCACCCCCGCCACCGTCACCTACGCCGTCAAACGCCTGATGGCTGCCGGCCTCCTGGTCGAGACCGGGTTGGCCCGCTCCAACGGTGGCAAGCGGGCCTCACTGCTGCGGCTGAACAACCGGGCACGGCGCGCCATCGGCTGCACCATCGAGGCCGACCGCCTCTCGATGGTCGGCGTGGACATGACCGGGGCACTCCGCTCCCGCGTGGTGCTGCCCCTGGCCCCCGACGCCTCCCCCGCCGCGGTCTCGGCCGTGCTGCGCGACGCCCTGGAGACGATGGAACCGGACCGGGATCCGCACTCGACCACCGGCATCGGCTTCGCCACCCCGGTGCGGGCCGACGGTCGCGGCGAGGAGCTGCTCGCGGCCGTCACCGGCGACCTCGCGTTCCCCACCACCAGCGCCGACGCGTCCACCTGCGCCGCGCTGGGCAGCTTCTGGAGCGGGGAGCAGCCGGAGCACGGGATGACGGCGACGGTGCACATGGACGACCGTCTCGGGCTGACGATCCTGCGGGACGGCCAGCCGCTGCAGAGCGCCCCGGGCGCGACGCTCGACCACGTCTGCGTCGATCCGCACGGACCGCCGTGCTCGTGCGGAGCCGCCGGCTGCCTGACGCGCTATGCCTCTCCCGGGGCCGTCCGGGACGCCGCGGCCGAGGACGACGGGCTGGCCGGTCCCGCCCTGACCAGTGACGTCGTGCGGATCGCCTTGGCCGCCACGCGCGGGGATCCCCGAGCACTGAGCGTCCTCGACGATGCCTTCACCGCACTGGCCCGAGCGACCTGGACCATCACCAGCGCTGTCGGCATCCGGGCGGTGGTCTTCTCGGGCGCCGGTATCCAGGCCGCACCGGGACTGCTGCACGCGACCGCCGGCCGCTACCTCGCGGAACGCTCGCACGCGACCGGGATCCCGTTGGACGTGGCGGTCTCCCAGGTCCAGCCGCATCCCGGGGCGGTCGGCGCCGCCGTGCTCGCCCTGCAGACCTTCATGGAGCCCGGCGGCCAGCAGCGCTGAGAGCCGGCGTGCCCGGGGTAAGCTCGCAGGCACCGTTGCGTGGCCGTGCGGCCCGTCCGAGCGAAGGAACCCCACGGTCCTGTGAACACCTCCGGCACTGTCGACGCCCAGGCCACCGCGCCCAGCCGCGTCCCGTACCGCACGCTGATCTGGCTCGCGGTGGCCACCTTCACCACCGGTATCGACGGCTATGTGCTGGCCGGGCTGCTGCCGGACATCGCCGCCGACCTCGACGTCACCGCTGCGCTGGCCGGGCAGCTGGTGGCGGTCTTCGCCCTCACCTCAGCGGTCGCCGGGCCGATCCTCGGTGCCCTCACCAGCGGCTGGGAGCAGCGCCGCACGATCCTGGCAGCGCTGGCCACGTTCATCGCCGGCAACCTCCTCACGGCGATCGCCCCGACCTACGCGATGGCTCTCAGCGGCCGGGTCATCGCGGCGCTGGGCGGGTGCCTGCTGGGCGCGGCGGTGACCGGCTACGTCGTGCATCTGGTGCCGGAGCGGCATCGCGGGCGGGCGCTGTCGTTCGTGCTGGGTGGGTGGATGACGGCCACGGCGCTGGGGGTCCCCGTCGGCCTGATCCTCGGTCAGAGCAGCTGGCGCCTGCCCCTGATCCTGGTCTCCGCGGTGGGGGCGGCGGCGCTGGTGGGGATCGCTCTCCGCCTGCCCCACCTGCGGTATCCCTCTTCGAGCCTGCGTGCGCGGCTGCGGCCCCTCGCGCAGCCCCGGCTGGTGGCGGGGCTGCTGGTCTCGACCGGTGTGCTGTGCGCGAGCTACATCTGCTTCACCTATGCGGTACTGATCCTCGGGCCCACGCACTCGGCGCCGTGGATGATGATCGTGCTGATGTGCGCCTACGGGGTGGCGAGCATGAGCGGCAATGCCGTGACGGGGCGGCTCGCGGACCGTTTCTCCCCGGTGCGCGTGCTCACGCTGATCCTGGCGGGCCTGCTGGTCAATGCGCTGTTCGGAGCGCTCGCCCTCTCCCTGGCGGCACCGGCGGCCGTGGCCGTGCTCAGCGTCGTGTGGTTCGTCCTCGCCGGCATCGGCAACGGGGGCCACGCCGTCCCCCAGCAGTCGCGGCTGGCCACGATGGCACCGGCATCCGTCTCCGTGGTCATGGCGCTGAACGCCAGTGCCATCTCGCTCGGCAATGCGCTCGGGGGCGGAGCCGGTGGGCTGGCCCTTGCCGGCGGCCTCGATCCGAGCCGCCTGCCGTTGCTCGCGGCGGCGGTGCTGGCGGTGACCCTCCCCCTGCATCTGCTCGTGGCGCGCTGGCCGCGCCGTCCGCGGCCAGCGCGCTGACCGGGCTCACCCCCGGTGCGCCCAGAGGTCGCGCAGCAGGGCGATCTCGGCGAGGTGGTGGATGAGCTCGCGGTTGATGTGGGCGACGAGCGTGGCACGGGAGTACTCGGCCCACGGGCCCTCGGACTCTCCTGCGGCGACCTGCAGGTCCGCTTCGTCCCAGGCGCGGACGCCGCTCAGCCACCGCTCGTACTCCGCGTCGAACTGGGCGAGGGCGTCGTCGGCCGTGGCCGCGTACGTCCAGCTCATGTAGTCGGCCGCGGGCCCGCCCAGGTGGGACGCACTGCGCGCGGCCAGGATGCCGACGATGATGTGCCCGAACCGCCAGGCGATCGTGGTCATCGGTGCCGGGTCCGGTTCGGGGAACTTGAAGTCGATGACCATGTCCCCGGCGCCGCCGTGGAGGGCGGTCGGCGGCGTCTGCCCCAGTGGAGTGCGGGGGTGGACGCTCCAGGCGCTGCCGTCGGGCGTGGGATCGAAGAAGTACTCCTCGTCGGTCAGGCCCTCCAGACGGGGCCGCACGTACTCACGCACGTGGTGGTCGATCTGATCGAACAGCACGGTGGCGAGGTCGCCGCCGACGCCGGCCGGCTGCTCGGTGGTCTCGCGCGAATCGATGGTCTCGTGGGGATCGGTGGTGGGGACCATGGTGGTGTTCTCCTTGATGTGGATGGGCACTGCGTGGGTGGGCACTGCGTGGGTGGGCACTGCGTGGGCGGGCACTGCGTGGGCGGGCACTGCGTGGGCGGGCACTGCGTGGGCGGGCACTGCGTGATGGCGCTGCGTGGACTCGAACTCGCTGGGCGAGTTCACGGCGCGTAGTCGGCAGGACCAGCGCCTCATCGGGCCCGGCGGTCACCACCCCGGGGGCGGCCACGGCTGCCCGTCGGCCAGGGCGTTGAGCTCGTAGGCGATCTTGGCGTCGATGCTCTCCCGGATGATGTCGGCGTGGCCGGCGTGGCGGGCGAACTCCTCGATGCTGTGCAGAGCGATCCAGCGCACGGTCCACTGCTCCGTTCCGCTGAGCCAGGGCGCGTCAGGGACCGCGACCGGGGCGGCGAGGTCGGCATCCTCGAAAGCGACCGCCAGTCGCGTCGCCGCCGCCTCCAGCGCCTCACGCAGTGAGTCCGAGGTGTCCTCGGGATCCGCCTCACTCATCCCTCCGCCGCTGAGTGCCTCGGAGTGTTCGGGCCTGAGTGCGGTGGGCGGTGAGCCACCTGGGGTGCCCTGCGGCGAGTGCGAGCGGGCCGTGGCGTCCTGGACCTGAGCCACGAAGGCGCCGGCGACCTCGAGGACGTGGCGGGCGAGAACCGCGAGGCTCAGTTCGGAGGCGGTGGGATGCGCGGTGAGCTGGTCGCGGTCCAATCCCTGGAGGGTGGTCGCGACCTGTCGGATCTGTTGCTGCGCGAAGACGGCGAGGCCCTCGCGCTCGGTGGTGATGTCTCTGGTCAGGAACGGCATCGTGCTCTCCCCTTGCTGCTCGTCGGCCCGCTGGTCGATGCGGTCGGGATCCACTCTGCGGGGCTGCGCGGACAGATTCTGTCCTCGAAGAGAGGCAGACTGTGCCCATGAGCGACGTGACGAGGAGAGCCCTGCAGCTGCTGGCACTGCTGCAGTCCCGCACCGTGTGGACCGGACCCGAGCTCGCCGAGCGGCTCGAGGTCACGGTGCGCACGGTGCGCCGTGACGTCGACCGCCTGCGGGAGATGGGCTACCCGGTGCTGACGTCGGCCGGGCATGGCGGCGGGTATCAGCTCGGCGCGGGCCGGGAGCTGCCGCCGCTGCTGCTGGGGGCGCACGAGGCGGTGGCTGTGGCCGTCGGGCTGCGCCTGGCAGCGACCTCCGGCATCGAGGGACTGGACGCCGAGGCGCTGCGTGCCCTGGCCGCGCTGGATCGGATCCTGCCGCCGGAGGTCCGCACCGGGGTCTCGGCGATCGCCGATGCGATGGGGGTCGTCGCCCGGCCTGTCCCGGGCGCCCGGTCGGAGGTGCTGCTGACCCTGGCCACGGCGGTCCGCGACGGCACGCGTGTGCGGGTGGACTACGAACGCGCCGACGGTCAGCGCGCCGAACGACGCATCGAACCGCATCGCGTGCTGACCGTGGACGCCCACTGGTACCTGTTCGCCTGGGATCTCGATCGCGAGGACTGGCGCACCTTCCGGCTGGACCGGATGCACGATGTCCACCCCAGCACCTTCCCGATCACCCCACGGCCGACGCCGGACATCGAGCGCACCGTCCGTGAGTCCATCACCGTCGGCGGGTACGAGACCTGGGTGACGGTCCGGCTGCTGCGCCCCTACGAGGAGATCGCCCCGCGGGTCCCCGCTCGCACCGCGACCATCACCCCGGACGGGGAGAACGCCTGCATCCTGCGGGCGGGTGCCGACGACCTGCGGTGGCTCGTCGCGCGCCTGGCGCAGCTGGGGGCACCGGTGGAGGTGATCGAGCCCCCGGAGATGCTCACCGCGCTGCAGGAGTTGGGCCACTGGGCTGCGAGCGCCCGCGCTGCCTCATCCTGAGCCCGCCGGGCCGCTCGCGCGGCTGCCCCGCGCATCACACCAGCAGCAGTCCGATCGCCGAGGCGACCGTGAGCACCAGGACGGCGTTCTCGAACACGCCCTGGGGAATCCGCCGTGCCAGTTTCGCGCCGCCCAGTGCGCCCAGCAGGACCAGCGGGATGAGGATCGCGTCCATCACCAGGGTCTCCCGCGTGATCAGGCCGAGCCCGGCTGAGAAGGGCAGCTTGAGCACGTTGACGATGGCGAAGAACCAGGCCGCGGTGCCTAGGAAGGTCAGCACCGGCATGCGCATGGCGTAGAAGTACATCGACATCACCGGTCCCCCGGCGTTGGCGACCATCGTGGTGAACCCGCCGAGCAGCCCGTACCCGGCGCGGCTCAGCGCGGTGCGCGCACTCGAACGCGGAGCCTGCTGTGCGGCGGCGGCCCGGGTGGCAGGCAGGGCGCTCGAGGTGCCCGCGCTCGCTCCATCGGCCGCCTTCTCGCGCTGAGCGACGCGGCGACGCCAGACGGTCACCGCCACCAATGCCAACAGGATCACGCCGATCGTGCCCCGCACGGCCTCCCCACCGACCGTGGCGAAGAAGATCGTGCCGGCCACGACGCCGACCAGGACACTGGGGATCAGCCGCACCAGAGTGCGCACATCGGGCTCTCGTCGATAGACCCACAGCGCCGTCGCGTCCCCGACGATCAGGATCAGCAGCAGCGCCGCCGTGGATTCCTTGGCGGGCATGGCCAGGGCGAACAGTCCGACGGCGATGGTTCCGGCGCCGGGCAGGGCCGTCTTGGAGAAGCCCACCACGAGGGCGCCGGCGCACACCAGCAGCCACGAGGCGACGCTGAGGGTGGGCAGCAGCGCGGCGAGGTCGGGCATGGTCGGTGAACCTACCAGCGCCGGGCGGCACCGGGGTAACTCTGGGCAGTGCGATGGCGGGTCACGCGGCCCTCCGGCAAGAACATGTAGCTGAGCGGCATCTGCCCTGCTCTCACGGGGGTCACACGCCGCTCAGCGACAAGTTCGTGCCAGCCATCTCCGGCATGCCGGGCTCTCCCGGTAGCCGGGGTCCGGTCAGCGGATCCAGCTGATATCCACCGAGGACTCCCCCGCCGCAGCCGCACGCGCGGCGCCGATGACCAGCACCATGGCGGCGGCGCCGGGGTCGATGACGCCCTTGGAGGCGTCGCCCACGTAGCTGGCGCGCCCACGACGGGCAGTGGTCTCCGCGGTGGAGCGGACTCCTTCGAGGCCGGCCTGCTCGGCGGCGGCGAGTGCTTCAACGGGGCCCTTCCCGGCCTGGACGGCCTCGCGCAGGGCGCCCACGGCCGGGTCGAGCGCGTCGACCATGGTCTTGTCGCCGACCTTGGCCTCGCCGTACTTCTGCACGGTGGCCTGGCCTGCGGCGAGCGCCTCGGCGAACTGGGCGAGCGTGGGGGCCCGCCCGTCGGCGCCACTGTCTCCGGTCCCGCGGTCCGCGCTGTCGCCGGTCCCACCGTCCGCGCCGGCCTTGGCGAGGTCGCGGAAGAACATGCCGAACAGGGGCCCGCTGGTCCCTCCCACGCCGAGCCAGGCCATGTACAGCGCGGTGAACCACTCGCGATAGGTGCTGGGGCCCTCCGCGTCGATGTTCGCGTCCAGGAGCTTCATGGCGGTGCGGACGTTGGTGCCGAAGTCGCCGTCGCCGGCGCGGCGGTCGAGGTCGCCGAGGGCGTCGGCGGCGGCGGTGAGGGTGTCGCGCACGAGCGTGACGCTCTGACGCCCGAAGTCGTCGCCCAGGGGTTCGCTGCTGGTCGTGGCGGTCATGTCGGTGCTCCTTGCCAGGTCAGGGCATACCGGGTCAGTGTGTGCGGGGTCGGGGTTCACCAGGTCAGTGCGGGGGTGCGGACCGGTGCGTCCCACAGGCTCCGCAGCTGGTCATCCAGCGGCATCAGCGTGATCGAGACGCCGTGCATGTCCAGGCTGGTCACGTACGGGCCGACGAGGGAGCGGCTGATCTCGATGCCGGCGTCGCCGAGGCGGTGGTGCAGGGCACGGGCGACCACGTTGAGCTCGAGCGGGTAGGTCGAGCCGAGGCTGTTGACGATGGCGATCACCTCGTCGCCTCGGGACAGGCCCAGCTCCTCGAGCAGGGGGTCCAGCAGCAGATCCGTCAGCCCGTCGGCGTCGGCGAAGGAGGCGCGCTGCGCGGCCCGCTCGCCGTGGATGCCGACGCCGAGCTCGATCTCGTCGGCCTCGAGCTCGAACTGCGGCTGGTCGTCGCCGGGGTGGGTGCCGGCGGTCAGCGCGAGGCTCATGGTGCGGGCCGACGCGGCGGCGCGGCGACCGATCTCGGCGACCTCCTGCAGGGAGGCTCCGGCCTCGGCGGCGGCTCCGCATACCTTCTCGACGATGACGGTGGCGGCCGTACCGCGCCGGCCGGGCCCCTCGTCGTCCTCGGTATCTGTGGCGAGATCGTCGTCGACCAGCACCATCTCCGTTTCGATCGCGTCGTCCCCGGTGATCTCCCCGGCGATGCGGAAGTTCAGCACGTCGCCGGTGTAGTTCTTGACGATCTGGACGACGCCGCGGCCGGAGTCGGCCGCCTTGGTGGCCTCCAGGACCTGCAAGGCGGTGGGGCTGGCGAACACGGCGCCGGCCACGGCGACATCGAGCATCCCGGTGCCCACGAACCCGGCGTGCAGCGGTTCGTGGCCGGAGCCGCCGCCGGAGACCAGACCGACCTTGTCGCGGGCGGGCTGCTTGCGGGTGAGGAAACGGTGCTCGGCGTTCAGCTCCAGCAGGGTGGGGTGGCTGAGGGCGAGACCTTCGAGGGCCTGCGGGATGAGGTCGTCGGGATCATTGATGATGCTTCGTCGCATGGGCGCTCCTCGAGACGGCTGCCGGTGAGACGAGCGTAGCGCCCACGAGCTCGAACCGGGCGGCCGGGAACGCACAGGTTCCCGGCCGCCCGGCGATCGATGCTCAGCTCACCGCTGCAGTTCGCCTCACCACCGCGGGTGGATGGACTCCCGCAGCAGCTCCTCGTAGGTCTCGCGGACGGCCGTGTCGAAGCGCTCGAGCACGTCGGCCTGCTCCGCGGTCGGCTCGCTGCCGGCCGCGGCGTTGCGCTGGGCCTGCTCACCGGTGCTGGCACCGGGGATCGCGGCGGTCACGCCGTCCTGGCCGGTAATCCAGCGCAGCGTCGCCTCGGGCAGGGGCATCGCGCCGTCCAGCGCCTGCTCCAGGCGCGCGACGGCCTCCAGGCCGGTCTCGTACTCGACACCGGAGAACGTCTCGCCCTGGTCGAAGGCCTCGCCGTGACGGTTGAAGCTGCGGTGATCGTTGCCGGCGAAGGTGGTCGACGGGGAGAACTTCCCCGTCAGCAGACCCGAGGCCAGCGGCACCCGGGCGATGATGGCCACGCCCTTCTCGCGAGCAGTGGGCACCACCTCGTCCAGGGGCTTGAGGCGGAAGGGGTTCAGGATGATCTGGATCGAGGCGAGGTGCTCGCGCTCGAGGCTGATCAGCGCCTCCTCGCAGGTCTCGACGCTGACGCCCCAGGCGGCGATCTTCTTCTCGCCGACCAGCGCATCCAGCACGTCGAACACGCGGTCGTCGCGGTAGATCTCCGGCGGCGGGCAGTGCAGCTGGACGAGGTCGAGGGTGTCGGTGGCGAGGTTCTGCCGGGAGCGCTCGATCCAGGAGCGCAGGTTCTCCTCGGTGAAGGACTCCGGCGCGAAGGGATCGGCGCGGCGCGAGGCCTTGGTGGCGATGAACAGCGGGGCCGACGAGGACCCGGCCTCTCCGGCGAGCGCCGCGGCCCGCTCGGGCAGACCGCCCACCAGGCGCTCGCTGCGGCCGTCGCCGTAGACGTCGGCGGTGTCGAAGAACGTCACGCCGGCCTGGAGGGCGGCCTCGAGCACCGCGTTCGCGGAGTCGTCGGAGACATCGCCCCAGTCGGCGCCGATCTGCCAGCAGCCCTGGCCGATGACGGACAGCGGGCGGCCGAGGCGAGACGGGGTTCTGTACTGCATGGACATCGGTGACCTCACTTCTCGGGGAGCCGCCGAACGGCGACGGAGCGGATGCTCACCAGTGTTCCAGAACTCGACGTCGGCGGAGTATCACGACGGAGGGCCGACCGGGAGGACACGGGCGATGACGACCTCTGCGGCGAGTTCGGACACTGCGATGTCGAGCTGTGCCCGAAGAGCTGCGGCTGCGGCGAGGTTGAAGGACTCCGCCGGAGCGCATACGACGGTGAACTCGTCGGCGGCGGACGGACGCCGGAGGATCTCCTCGAGGCGACGAGCTGCTGCGACGGCGTCAGCGAGGTCCTGGCCACGATGGTTGCCGAGGTCGTCGACCGGCTCGGGCTTCCCTTCCCCGGTGACCATCGCTTCGGTGATCAGGAGGTCCGCATCGCCGTCGTGGAACCGCTCGAGCAGGACGGTTGCGGCGACGGCACGTGACGCTGCCGCCGCGACATGGGAGAGCAGCCACGTCAGCTGCGCCAGCCCGGTGGCAAGCGAGCCGGATCCGGCACCGGCGCTCCAGGAACGATTGCCCTCGCCGGTGCGGGCGCGGCCAAGGTCCTGCCATCCGTCACCGGAGACGGAAGGAATCGGCACCGACAGCGGCGATTCGATCGCGAGCGCGACGCGCCGCCCATTCCGGAGAGCAGCTCCCATGTATGTCGCAAGCTCCGACGGGTCGTCGGTGCCATGGGCATCGCCGGACGCGTCGGCCCAGGCGAAGCCGCCCGGCCTGCGGATCGACCCGATATCGACACCGATCACGAGCGTTTCGTCATGGGCCATCTGCTCATCCTCGCGCGGAAGCACGGTCTGCCGCACCATCAATCCGGAACGCTGGCGGCACCGACAGGCCGGGCCGCACCGGGTGCGGGCCCGACGGGCCGCTTCCCGCTCCCCGCGGACGGCCGTCTCCTCTGCCTGAAGCTGGCCGAGGGCCGGCCCGGGATCTGTGACGCTGCGGCCCCCGCCGGCCCCGACGGCCCCCACCGTCGGCTGCCGGCTCCCGCAGCGGATCCGATCCCGTGGCCCGGCCTCGCGTCCCCTCGTGACCCGCACCCAGTACCGGGAATCTACGGGTCCCCTCGACGCAGCGCGATGGGGTGAACTCCCCGGTCAGACTCCCCGTGGAGAACTCCCCGGGGAGAACTCCCCATGCGCCGCCTCAGTGCTTGCCGGCGTCCGAGCGCAGGGCGAAGGTGCCCTGCGCCCGTCGGCGGCCCTGCACCGGGCGGTCGGGGACGATGCCGTCGAGGAAGCGGTAGCCGTCGCGGGTGTAGGCGGCGCGCAGGTCGCCTCCGTCGGCCGCGTCGGTGAGCTGGCGCCACCAGTCGGTGATGTCGCCCCAGCCGGGGGCGGCGAGGGATCCGCCGAACTGCTGGACGGCCAGGGCGGAGCACAGGGAGGCGAACTTCAGCCGCTCCGGCAGGGGCCACTGGGCCAGCGTGCCCAGCACCATCGAGGCGGCGAAGACGTCGCCCGCGCCGGTGGTGTCCGTGGCCGTGACGGGCACGGCCGGGCAGTAGGCCTCCTCGCCGGTGGAGCTGTCGATGGCGTAGGTGCCGGCGGCGCCGTCGGTCACCACCGCGAGCGGGACGATCTCGGCGACGGCGCGCACCGCTTTGTCGGGGCTCTCGGTGCGGGTGTACGCCATGGCCTCCAGGGCGTTGGGGGTGAAGGCGTGGCAGTGGGCCAGCGGGGCGAGGTCCGCCCGGTCCCAGCGTTCGGTCTCGTCGTAGCCGATATCGGCGAAGATCAACGAGCCGCGGCGGGCCAGATCCGCCCACCAGCCGGTCTCCCCCGCCAGGTCGACCACGGCGGCGCGGGCGGCGGGCGCTCGGGCGATCAGGCTCGAGAGCGGTTCGGGCAGGTCGTGGCCGTGGGTGACCATGGCGCGGTCACCCTGGGTGGCGACCGACGCGGTCAGCGGCGAGTGGAAGTCGGGGAAGCGGCGCGAGGCGGAGAGGTCGATGCCCTCCTCGTGCGCCATCGTGTGCCACATCCAGTCGGCGTAGGCGTCGTCCCCGAAGCCGGCCACCAGCCCGGTGCGCAGGCCCAGGCGGGCGGCGGCGACGGCGAGGTTCGCGATGCCGCCGGGGCTGGAGCCCATGCCCTTGGACCACAGCTCCTCGCCGGGCCGCGGCAGTCGCTCCAATCCGGTGAAGACGATGTCGAAGAACACCGTGCCGGACAGCAGCACGTCCAGCGGCGGGTCCCCGTCCTGGCGTGTGCTCGCCAGCGGGTCCCAGCCGGCGGCCGCGTCGCGGGCGGCGATCTCCTCCGGGGTGGTCGGGCTCGCGGGGCCCTCGGGCCGAACGGATTCAGGCCTCGCGGACTCGGGCCGCGTGGGCTCGGGCCGGGTCGGCTCCGGGGTGGGGTTCGGGGTCATCACTTGACGGCTCCTTCGAGCATTCCGCGGATGAAGTGTCGCTGCAGGAAGAGGAACATGATCACCATCGGCAGGGCGACGATGACGGCGCCTGCCGAGAGCAGGGCGAGTTCGGCGGTGTACTGGCCCTGGAAGTTCGCCAGGCCCAGCGGGGCGGTGCGCAGGCTGCCACCGGGGGTCATCACCAGAGCAATGAGGAACTCGTTCCAGGTCCACATGAACGCGAGCACGATCAGCGTGGTCACGGCGGGGACGGAGGCGGGGACCACGATCCGCAGCAGGGTGCGCACGGGCCCCGCGCCGTCCAGGGCCGCGGCCTCCAGCAGCTCCTCGGGCAGGGTGCGGAACTGCGCGCGCAGCCAGAACGTGCCGAAGGCGACGGACTGGGCGATCTGCGGCAGGGCGATCGCCGCGTAGGTGTCGGTCAGCCCCATCGCGCGCAGGTCGAAGAACAGCGGGATCACCACGGCCTCGGCCGGGATCATCAGGCCCAGCAGGAACACGTAGAACAGCAGCGTCGCGCCCGGGAAGCGCATGGTCCCGAAGGCGTAGCCGGAGAGCACGGAGAGGACCACGGCGGCGCTGACCACGATCGCCGCGACCACGAGCGAGTTGGCCAGGGAGCGGCCGAAGCCGCCCACCTGCCAGGCCTCGACGAAGTTCTCCGGGTGAAGGTTCCAGAATCCTCCGTCGGCCGCGTCCGCCCCGATCTGCGGGGAGAAGGCGGTCAGCAGGATCGTCAGGATCGGGGTCAGGGCGAAGATGGCGAACAGCACCAGCACGACGTAGTTCATCGCGCGTTCGGCGGCGGAGACTCTCATCGTGCCTGCTCCCCTCGCTCGCCGATCCGGGTGACAGCCACGTTGATGGCGAAGACCAGCACGGTCAGCACGATGGCGACGGCGCTGGCCGAGCCCACCTCACGCAGCTCGAAGGCCCGGAAGTAGACCTCGTAGCTGGGCACGGTGGTGGCGTTGCCCGGGCCGCCCGAGGTGGTCATGTAGATCAGGTCGAACGTCTTCAGCGCCGCGATGATCGTCAGCACCAGCGAGACCACGATCTCGCCCCGGACAGAGGGCAGCGTGATGGCGAAGAACTCCCGCAGCGGGCCCGCGCCGTCGAGCCGGGCCGCCTCGAACAGGTCGTTCGGGATCCGGCTCATCCCGGCCAGAAGCAACAGCATGACCAGGCCCATCTGCAGCCAGGTGCCGATGAGGCCCACGGCCGGCAGCGCCGCGCCGGGATCACCCAGCCAGCCGCGGGCCAGCTCGTCCAGCCCCACCGCCCGCAGCGCCTGGTTCAGCGGCCCGTTCGGGGAGTAGATGTTCCGCCACGCCACGGCGACCACGACCAGCGCGATCACCTGGGGCAGGAAGACCACGGTGCGGAAGAAGCCCATGCCGCGCACCTGGCCGCGGCGCAGCACGGCGGCCAGGACCAGGCCGATCACCAGGGGCAGCCCCGAGTAGAACAGGATCAGCACCAGGGCATTGCCGATGGCGGCCCGGAACGCCTCGTCCCCGATCAGGTCGGTGTAGTTCTGCAGCCCCACGAAGGTGGACGGGCCGAATCCCGGCCATTCGTAGAGGGAGAACTGCGCCGCCCGCACCAGCGGGTACAGGGAGAACGCCGCGTAGACGACGAAGGCGGGCAGGATGAAGAGGTAAGGGGTCGCGCGCGAGCGCACGACCGCCGATGGGGCCTTTCTCGGCATACGCCGCTCAACCCTCCGCGGTGAACTCGCCGTAGTCGGCCTGCAGCGCCTCGGCGGCGGCCGACGGGTCGCTCTGCCCGCCGATGACCTCCTGCAGTGCGGCCCCGGCGGTGTCGGCGAACGACGGCGTCGCGTAGTCCAGGTACGGCAGCAGCACCCCGTCGTTCGAGACGGCATCGAAGGCTTCGTAGGCGTCCTTGTTGACCCCGGAGGCCGGGGCGAGCTCGGCGGTGCGCAGCACCGGCATCCCGCCCTTCTCGGCGATCAGCTCCATCGCGGTGTCGCTGGTGATGTACTCGATGTAGGCGGCGGCCGCGTCGGGGTTGGCGGCCTGGGCGGGGATGCCGAAGGGCAGGCCGGTACCGCCGGTCGTCGCGACCGTGCCGTCGACCCCGGCGGGCGGCGCCATGAAGCGCAGGTCCTCGCCCATCACGGCCTCCATGTCCGGGGCGAGCCAGGAGCCGCCGATGAGCATCACACCGGTACCCTCGGTGAACTCGGCCCACGCGGTGTCGTAGGCCAGCCCGTTCGGGGAGTCGCCGAAGGCGCCGCTGCTCGCCCAGCCGGCGAGCTGGGTCAGGGCCTGCACGTTGGGATCGGAGGTCCACTCCGCGCCCGCGTTGCCCATCGCCAGGGTCACGATCTCCTCGGCGGGCACGAAATGCGCCTGCAGCGGGCCGAAGACGTGCAGCGCCGGCCACTGCTCGAGATTGCCGAGCACGAGCGGCTGCTCCCCGGCGTCCTGCGCGGTCTGGACGAGCGCGAAGAGATCGTCCCAGGTGGCCGGGGGCTCCGCGCCGATCGCCTCGAGCTTCGCGGCGCTGTAGTAGATGCCGCACACCTCGCCGGTCTGCGGCAGGCCCCACAGGGACCCCTCGCCGAAAGTGACGCCGTCGCTCGAGTAGCGCGCCTTGGACAGCACGGAGGAGGGGAACCGGTCCTCCCAGCCGTAGGCCTCGGCGTAGCCGGAGAGGTCCATCAGCTGGCCGGCCTTGACGAACTCGCCCATGTCCCCGCGGGCGTTGTTGACCTGGAGGACGTCGGGCACGTCGTTGCCGGACAGCGCCAGGCCCGTCTGCTGCTGGAGGTCGTCGAAGGACTGCGAGACGCGGTCGACGGTGATGTTCGGGTACTCCGACTGGAACGCATCGATCAGAGCGGTGATCGCGTCGTTCTGGGCACCGCGCACCTCCTGGTCCCAGACCTTCAGGGTGATCTCACCCATCGCCGCCGGGTCGGTCTCGACGTCGCTCGCGGCCGGGCCTCCCCCGCCGTCACTGCCGGTGCCGCCGCCGGAGTCGGAGCCGGGGGCGCAGGCCGCGAGGAGGCCGAGGCCTCCGGCAGCGGCACTGGAGCCGAGGAAGGTGCGTCGACGCATGGGGTCCTCCAGAGGTAGCGGGCGGCAGCGCTCGGGCGCTGTGGCACAGGACACCTATCATGACACGAACTGCGTGATTCTGCAGTGCGATGTTCGAAGCTGCATGGATTTGCGTGAAGGGTGCTACGGTGACGCCATGCTGAGTGAGGAGCGCCACGAGAGCATCGTCGCCACGGTGCGTCGTCGCGGCTCCGCCACCGTCGGCGGCCTGAGCGCGGATTTCGGGGTCTCCGAGGCCACGATCCGGCGGGACCTCGACCTGCTGTCCGAGGCCGGGGTGCTGCGCCGGGTGCGCGGGGGTGCGACCGATGTGCACAGCAGCATCCGCCCGGAGGCCGACGAACGACCCTTCGCCGATGTCGCGGCCACCGCCCCCGCCGCCAAGCGCCGGATCGCGGAGAAGGCCGTGGCCCGGATCGAGGACGGCGACGTGATCGCGCTGGACATCGGGACCACCGTCGCCGCCATGTGCCCGTTGCTCACGGGACGTTCCCTGACCGTCGTCACCGCGTCCCTCGCGGTCGTGAAGTCCCTGGCGGAGGCACCGGGGATCGACATCGTCGTCCTCGGCGGGCTGCTGCGCCCGAACTACCAGTCCCTCGTCGGGACCCTCACCGAGGCGGCGCTGCGCCAGGTGCGCGTCGATGCCGCCTTCCTGGGCACCTCCGGAGTGCGGGCCGACGGCACGGTGCTGGACTCCACGCCCAGCGAGATCCCCGTCAAGCGCGGCCTGCTGTCCGTCTCCTCCTCCGCCTACCTGCTCGCCGACCACTCGAAGTTCCCCGGTTCCGGCTTCCTCGAGGTCGCCCCGCTGGGCCGCTTCACCGCCCTGATCACCGACCGCTCCCCCCATCCCGCACAACTTTCCCTCCCCGAGGGGGAGGACCTGGAGGTCCTGCTGCCATGAAGCTGACGATCCTGGGCGGGGGCGGTTTCCGCGTCCCGCTGGTCTACGAGGCCGTCGCCACCGGCGCCACCGGCCTGCACGTCGACGAGATCGCCCTGCAGGACGTCGACCCCGGGCGGCTGCGCACCATCAGCGCCGTGATCGAGGGGCTGCGGGAGCAGCTGGTCGCGCAGGGACGCACCGCCCGGCCGCCCGCGCTGACCGTCACGACCGACCTGCGCGAGGCGGTCGCCGGCGCCGACTTCGTCTTCAGCGCCGTGCGCGTCGGCGGCGCCGAGGCACGCACCGTCGACGAGCGCGTCGCCCTCGACCTGGGCCTGCTGGGCCAGGAGACCATCGGCCCGGGCGGTCTCGCCTACGCGCTGCGCACCATCCCCGTGGCCCTGGACATCACCCGCACCGTCGCCGACGCCGCCCCCGGCGCGTGGGTCATCAACTTCACCAATCCCGCCGGGATCGTCACCGAAGCCATGCGCACCGTCCTCGGCGATCGCGTCGTGGGCATCTGCGACACCCCGATCGGCCTGGTGCGGCGCGTGGGCCGCCTGCTGGGCGTCGACCTGGTCGGCGGGGAGCGCGGGGCCGACGTGGACTACGTGGGCCTGAACCACCTGGGATGGCTGCGCTCGGTGAGCGTGGACGGCCAGGACCGCCTTCCCGGCCTGCTGGCCGACGACGCCGCCCTCGAGGAGATCGAGGAGGCGCGCCTGATCGGGAAGGACTGGGTGCGGGCCGACGGGGCGCTGCCGAACGAGTACCTGTACTACTACCTGCACACCTCCGCGGCGATCGAGCGGATCGTGGGCTCGGCCAGCACCCGGGGTGAGTTCCTCGCCGCGCAGCAGGGCGATTTCTACGGCGCGGCCGCCGAGGGATCGTGCTGCTCCTCGCCGCTGGAGAGGTGGCGCTCCACCCTCCACGAACGGGAGGCCACCTACATGGCCGAGTCCCGGGACGAGGAGCGCCGCGAGGAGGACGTCGCCGGGGGCGGGTACCAGGAGGTGGCGCTGCGGCTGATGACGGCGATCGCCACCGGGCGCAGCGAACGGATGATCCTCGATGTCGGCAACGTCCCCGCCGGCCACGAGGCCGACCCGATCTCCCGCCGGATCGTGCCGGAGCTTCCGGCGGACACCGTTCTGGAGGTGCTGTGCACCGTGGACGGCGACGGCGTGCACCCCCGGCCGGTGGCACCGGTGGAGCTGGGGCGGCTCGGGCTGATGTCCTCCCTGCGCGCCGCCGAGCGCTCCATCCTCGAGGCCGCCGTGACCGGCTCGCGCCAGGCCGCCTGGCAGGGATTCTCGACCCATCCTCTGGTCAGCTCGCCCACGCTCGGCGCAAGTCTGCTGGAGGGCTACATCGCCGGCCACCCGCAGATCGACGCACTGCTGACGCGTCGCTGAGGCGGTCTCGAGCGGGGCCGGGGCGTCCGCGCCCGTGGTCGGCACCCGGCCCGACGTCGGCCGCGCGGCCGCTCGAGACCATGTCGAGACCGTCCGTCCCGGTCGTGACCACCTGTGGCCGGCTCACGGCGGACCTGCAAGGATGAACGGATCCCTGACAACCGCTTACCCCGGGAGTTCCCCATGACCCAGACGGCGCCGACCCCGACCACGGCCTCACGACCGCGCATCGGCATCGCCGGGATCGCCATCGAGTCCTCGACCTTCACCCCGTACCGCTCCTCCGAGCGCGACTTCGAGGTCCGGCGCGGCACCGAGGAGGTGCTGGCACGGTTCCCGTTCTTCAGCGGCGCCGCCGACCCCGGATCCGCCCCCGGGCCGGCGTCCGGCGCCCCGGCCGGGACCCCGTCGGCCAGCGGGCAGGCGCTGCGGGAGGCCGCCGAGTACGTCGGCGTGCTGCAGGCCCGGGCCCTGCCGGGCGGCCAGCTCGTGCGGGACGATTACGAGGGCTGGAAGCGCGAGATCACCGAGGGACTCGCCGCGGCGCACGCCGAGGCACCGCTGGACGGGTTCTTCTTCGACATCCACGGCGCCATGAGCGTGGAGGGGCTGGATGACGCCGAAGGAGACCTGATCACCGCGATCCGCGAGGCGATCGGTCCCGACGTCGTCGTCGGCACGGCGATGGACCTGCACGGCAACGTCTCCGAGACACTGTTCGAGGCGTGCGACCTGCTCACCTGCTACCGCCACGCCCCGCACATCGACGCCTGGGAGACCCGGGAGCGCGGACTGCGGGATCTCGTCGAGACCTGCGCGCGGCTCAGGGCCGGCGGCGCCCTCCCCCACAAGGCACTGGTGCACGTGCCGATCCTGCTGCCCGGGGAGAAGACGTCCACCCGCATCGAGCCGGCCAAGTCGCTGTACGGGAGGATCCCGGCGATCACCGAGCGTGAGGGCATCACCGACATCTCGTGCTGGATCGGCTTCGCCTGGGCGGATCAGCCCCGCTGCCAGGCGGCGATCGTGGCCTACGGCGAGGATGCGGATGCCGTCGACGCCGCGGCCCTCGAGCTGGCCACCGCGCTGTGGGAGGTCCGCCACGACGTCGATTTCGTCGCCCCCGCCGCACCCTTCGACGAGTGTCTGGACCGTGCGATCACCTCGATCGCCCGGCCGTTCTGGATCTCCGACTCGGGCGACAATCCCGGCGCCGGCGGCGCCGACGACACCACGTACTGCCTGGCGCGGCTGATCGCCCGCGAGGAGATCCGCTCCGGGGAGGTCAGCGCTCTGATGGTCGCCCTGGCCGATCCCGCGTCGGCCGATGCCGCGACCGAGCTCGGAGTCGGCGGGCGCGGCGACTTCCTGGTCGGAGGGCACATCGATACCCGCGAGCCCGGCCCGGTCGCGCTGCGCGCCGAGGTCGAGGCGCTGGACGAGACGACTCAGACCGGCCGTGCCGCGCGGCTGCGCGTGCTGGATGGGGACCGGCCGACGGGCCTGAGCGTGGTGGTCACGGCACGCCGCTCGCAGTGGGCACGCCAGGGCATGTTCGAGCGGCTGGGGATGTCCATGACCGGCTTCGACGTGGTCACCGTGAAGATGGGCTACCTCGAGCCGGACCAGTACGAGGCGGCGGCGGACTGGATGCTGGCGCTCACCCCGGGCGGCGTGGACCAGGACCTGGTGCGGCTCGGTCACCAGCGCATCCAGCGCCCCATGATCCCGTTCGACGCGGAGATCCCCGCGCCCACCCCGGCGTCCGTGGTCAGCGCCGCGGGGCGAGAGATCTCGTCGCCGCGGCCGTGAAGGGCCGAGGCACCGATGGTCCATGAGGACCCGGAGCTCCGCGCACGGCTCGCCGCGGAGGCCGAACGCACCGCTGAGCGGATCTCCGCCCTGGAGCGGGACTACGGATCCATCGTGGACGGCATGCAGCTGAGCTCCACCGATGACGAGCATGATCCCGAAGGGTTCACCACGGCCGTGGACCGCTCCCGGACGAGCGCCCTCCTGGAGACCGCCCGTCACCAGCTGGCCGAGGTGCGCAGTGCCCAGGAGCGCATGGCCGCCGGGGCCTACGGCCGCTGCGAGGTCTGCGGCGAGGCGATCCCCCGCGGGCGGCTCCTGGCGCGGCCGGCGGCGCGCACCTGCGTCGAGTGCGCGGACCCGGGCCGTCGCTGACCGGCGCGTCGGCCGCCTCCGGAGAGGGTCACCGAATACCGGCGATGATGTCGTCGACCACGCGCTGTGCGACCGTGGACGCCACCTCGCGAGGTGCGCCCCGCAGCGGGCCGTGGACCATCAGCTCCGCGCACCCGTGCACAGCCGACCAGCAGGACAGCTCCGCCCCGTCGCGGCGGTGCGCCGGCAGCACCCCGGTGCGCACGCACTCGTCGAGCGCGGCCAGCAGCTCGGCGAACGGCGGGACGTCCTGGAGCTCCACCTCCTCGGCCGGGTCGAGCGCGGCATCGTCGGCGGCACCCGCTTCGGCCCCGTCCCGGGCGCGCTCGCCGAAGAAGGCCAGTTCGAACCATCCCGGCTCCTCGATCGCGAAGTCGATGTACCCCAGACCCACACCGCGCAGTCGCGCCAGGGCCGCCCCCGCCTCGTCGTCGCCGTCCTCGTCGCCGGAGCAGCCGTGCCGCGTCCGCGAGCGCATGCGCTGGACCATGCGCGCCTGGATCTCGCCGGAGAGCGCGACCATCAGGGCGTGACGGTCACGGAAGTGGCGATAGGCAGCCGCCGGAGAGACCCCGGCGCGGCGGGTCACCTCGCGCAGCGACAGGGCGGAGGGACCCTGGTGGCGCGAGATCTCGAGCCCTTCGGCCACGAGCGCAGCCCGCAGGTCGCCGTGATGATACGGCCGCGATCGCTCCGCCACTCTTGACGCCCCTCGCTGCAAAGTTTACGGTGTTCACACCAATGTGGATGGTGTTCACATGCACCCTATCCCTTCCGAGGAGCGTCATGACGACGAGTCCCGCCCCGTTCCCTCCCGTCACCGATGCCGAGACGTGGCGCCGCGAGCTCGACCAGCTGCGTACCCGCGAGAAGGCTGCGACCCGCGAGCTCGACGCGATCGCCGCCCAGCGTCGCCGCCTGCCCATGGTCGAGCTGCCGGAGTACACCCTGATGTCGAAGGACGGCCCGGTGCGCCTGGTCGACGTCTTCGCGGGCCGTTCGCAGCTGATCACGTACCACCACATGTGGTCCCCCGGCTCGGAGTGGCAGTGCGGGGGCTGCACGTACTTCACCTCGCAGTTCACCCGCCTGGACTTCCTGGACCGGTACGACGCCCGCTTCGTCGTCGTCACCCAGGGCCCGATCGACGAGGCCCTGGCCTACCGCGAGAAGGTGGGCAACGAGATGGAGTGGTACTCCACCGCCGACAGCTCGTTCGGGGCGGACGTGGACGCCCCACCCGGTGGGGGATTCGCGGTCAACGTGTTCCTCCGCGACGGGGACCGTGTCTATCGCACCTGGCACACCACGGGCCGCGGTACCGAGCAGCTCTCCCACACCTTCGCCCTGGTGGATCTGCTGCCGTGGGGCCGGCAGGAGCCCTGGCAGGACTCCCCCGCGGGCTGGCCCCGTTCCGAGACCTACGACAGGTGGCTGGACTCCCCCGACGTCGCCGCCCTCTACGGGAGGACACCCTCATGAGCACCGTCCGGACGGGCCCCGCCCCGGGAGCGCCATGCGTTCGCTGATCCTCACCCAGAACATGACCGCCGACGGCTCGGTCGAGATGCTCGATGACTGGTTCGACCCCAGCGAGCAGGACCCCGAGATGCTCGAGCTCACCCAGCGCGACAGCGCCGAATGCGATGCGATCGTGCTGGGCCGGCAGACGTTCGAGGACTTCCGCGGGTACTGGCCCCAGCAGAGCGACGACACCACGGGGATCACCGACGAGCTCAACGCCCTCGCCAAGTACGTCGTCAGCACGACCATGACCGACCCCGGATGGCAGAACTCCACGGTCATCGACACCGACCCCGTCGCCGCGGTCCGGGAGGTCACGCAGCGATCCGGTCGATCGATCTCCCTGACCGGCAGCATCACGCTCAGCCACACTCTCATCGCCGCCGGTCTCGTCGACGAGTACTGCCTGTGGACCTATCCCTACGTCCAGGGACGCGGCCGGCGGCTGTTCCCCGACGGCCACCGTGAGCGCCTTCGCCTCACCGAGCACCGCTCCTTCGCCACCGGCGTCACCTACACGCGCTGGTCTTCCGCCACATCCCTGGAAAGGAACGAGTCATGACCGAGCCCACCGCCGCACCGACCGCCGCCACCACACCAGAGGCATCCACCACGCCGGGGGCCGAGCGCGGCCAGCATGGCGACGCCGAGGTCCGCCTCGTCGCCCACCGCGTGGTGAAGGCCCCGCCCGGCGAGGTCTTCGCCCTGCTCACCGACCCTTCCCGCCACCACGAGACGGAGCCGACGGATTGGGTGCGAGGCGCCCTGGACGGGGCTCCGGAGCGGCTGACCGCGGCGGGCCAGGTGTTCGGCATCGAGATGTTCCACGTCAACGCGGGCGGGCGCTACGAGATGCACAATCTCGTGACCGTCCTGGAGCCGGAGCGCGCGATCGCGTGGGAGCCGTCCCAGTACGGCGCCGACGGCACGCTGGAGGGCGGCGGATGGATCTGGCGCTATGACCTCGAGCCCGTCGCCGAGGGCACTCGCGTGAGCCTGACATACGACTGGAGCGCCACCCCACCGGAGGTCGCCGCAGCCATCGGCGGCATGCCGGCCGTCGGCCCCGATCATCTCGAGGCCTCCCTCGCCTCCCTCGCGGAGGCCGTGGAGGGCGACTCACGCGCCGCCTGAACTCACCCCGGCCTCCTCGCCGGGGTGTGGCGTGCCTGCGGCCCGTGCGCCGGCCTCTCAGGAGTCGACGAGGGTGACCTCGAAGGAGTACCGCGAGGCGCGGTAGACGTGGTACCCGTACTCCACGACGCCGCCGTCATTGGCGAAGGACTTGCGCTCCATGGTCAGCAGGGCCGCGCCGACCTGCTCGTCCAGCAGCTCGGCGTGCTCCTCGTCAGCGGTGGTGGCGCCGATGCGTTCATGAGCGAGGACGGAGATCACGCCCATCTCGCGCAGGGAGGCGTAGAGGCCGGTGGCGGCGAGTGACTCCCGCGAGGGCGCGATGCGCTCGGGCAGGGTGTTGCGCATGACGGCCAGGGGTTCGTCGTCGGCATAGCGCACGCGCAGCAGGTCGAGGACCTGCTCGCCGGGGCGCAACTGGAGCCGGTCGGTCGCTTCGACCGACGGGCGGCCGATCCGGTACTCGATGATCTCGGTGCGGGGGTCCTTCCCGGCGGTGCGCAGGTCGTCATACAGGGAGGTCAGCGCGACCTGCCGGTTCACGGGGGCCTGGATCACCTGGGTGCCCACCCCGCGCTTGCGCACCAGCATGCCCTTGTCCACGAGCTCCTGGATGCCCTGGCGCACCGTCGGGCGCGAGAGCCCCAGCCGTTTGGCCAGGGCCATCTCGTTCTCCAGGCGACTGCCCGGGGGCAGGCCTCCGGTGCGCACGGCGTCCTCGATCGCGGAGGCGAGCTGGAGGTACAGCGGCTGGGTGCTGTCGCGGTCCACGGTGAGGTCCAGGACGAACGGACTCACCTCAGTGCTTCCGGTGTCCATGGGTCTCTCCTTCGTGCTCGCAGGCATGTCACGACATACCGTCCAGGGACTCCAGCATAGGGACCACGGTCACGCCGGGCGCGCCTCCAGCTGCACCTCGATGGCGTCCTGGCTGGTCAGTGACTTCTCGGCGGCATCGCAGACGGCGGCGGCGAGATACCCGTCCCAGGCGGTCGCGGAACGCTCGGCGATGTTCGTGCCGGCCGCGATCGCATCGACCCAGGCCTGGACCTCGGCGTCGTAGGCCGCGACGAAGCGGGGCCGGAAGTCGGCGGGCACGGAACCTCCCCAGGTCCCGCCGGGCTGCTGGGTGGTGACGCGGGAGATGTCCAGGCCGATGGTGGCAGTTCCGCGGGAGCCGACCACCTCGGTGCGCACCTCGTAGCCGGCGCCGGTGTTCACGTACAGCTCGTCGGTGACCACCACGCCCGAGGCGGTGCGGAAGAGCAGCAGCATCGGGTCGTGCAGGCCGTCGGGGGCGTTCTCCGTGCTGCGCGGGATGATGGTCTGGACCGAGGTCGCGGGCTCGTCGAGGAAGAACGAGATCGCGTCGATCTCGTGCACGGCGGAGTCGTAGACCATGTGGGCGTCGGTGAACCCGGGCGGGACCTCGGCGTTGCGGTGCTTGCAGTTCAGCAGCATCGGGGTGCCGACCTCTCCCGCTTCCAGCGCGTCCTTGAGCTCGGCGTACTCGGCATCGAACCGCCGCATGAACCCCAGCGAGACGTACCGCTGCCCGGAGGCGTGCTCGGCGCGCACCACGTCGTAGGCGTCGGCCGGGTTCATCGCCAGCGGCTTCTCGCACAGCACGGGCTTGCCGGCGTCGATGCAGGCGATGGCCTGGTCGCGGTGGAACTGGCCGGGGCTGGTGATCAGCACGGCGTCGACGTCGTCGGCGGCGATGAGCTCATCGGGCGAGTCGACGACCCGTGCACCGGGCGCGGAGGCGGCGACCTGCTCGGCGGTCTCCCGCCGGAAGTCGTTGATCGCGCTGACGCGGGCGCCCTTGGTGCGGCGGGTGATGCGCTCGACGTGGTCGGCGCCCATCCGGCCCACGCCGATCACGCCGATGCGGAGGTCGCGCGGCAGATCCTGCTGGGTCTCCTGCGGGGTCATCGGGGTTCTCCTTCGAGACGGGGGTCGATCCCGGCGTCGGCCCAGGTGCCGCGCACCCAGGTCTGGTCGGGATGGTCGGTGATCTTCCACGCCCGCTCGGCCTCGGGGCCGGCCATGACGTTGAGGTAGTACATGTCGTGCCCGGGGGCGGCGGCGCACGGGCCGTGCCAGCCGTGCGGGACCAGCACGGTGTCCCCGGCGCGGACCTCGGTGAGCACGTCGATGGGGCGCTCGTCGCTGGCGGTGCTCTGGTGGTATCCGAAGCCGGCGCCCCCGCCGGGGGCGGGCTGGATCTCGTAGTAGTAGATCTCCTCCAGCGCGGATTCGCTCTCGGAGGCGGTGTCGTGCTTGTGGGCGGGGTAGCTGGACCAGTTCCCCCCGGGGGTGATCACCTCGACGGCGATCAGGCTGTCGCAGGCGTCGAACACGCCGGCGGCGCCGAAGTTGCGGACCTTGCGGGTCATGTTCCCGCCGCCGCGGATCTCGACGGGGATGTCCTCGGCGCGGATCAGGGCGACGGGATGGGCGCCGGCCGCGTCGGCCTCGACGACGGCGGCGGTCACGGCGAAGCGGCCTCCGTGCTCGGAAGAGATCTCCAGGTGGGAGCCGACGGGGGCGTAGAGCACGTCCGTCGCGGAGGCGAAGACGTCCTCGCGGCCGCGCAGGGTGTGCGTCGTGCCCTCGACGGTGACCTGGCAGCCGCCGCTGAGCGGCACGACCATCACCTCGACGCCGTCGGCCGCATAGGCCTCCGATTCACCCGGGCCGAGGGCGAGCACGCGCAGACCGGTGTGGTGCCACCCCTCGCGCCGGCCGGGATCGATCACCGTGTCGTAGCGGCCCTCGCCGGAGGAGCGGGCGGGGATGTGCAGCTGCGTCATGGGGGCTCCGTTCTCTCAGCGGATCATCTCGACCGAGGCGCGCACTGCGGAGGTGACATCGCCGTCGGCCGGGTAGAGCAGGGTGCGGCCGACGACCAGCCCGCGGACGTTGGGCCGGTCCAGCGCTTTCTGCCAGGTGGCGCGCAGGCCCGCGGGGTCGGCGTCGACGGGGTCGCCGCCGAGGATGAGGGTGGGCAGGGTGGTGGCGTCCATGACCCGCTCCATGTCCTCCACCGCCGGCAGCTTCAGCCAGGTGTAGGCGCTGGTCGCGCCGAGGCCCTGACCGATGTGGATGGACCTGATGACGGCCTCGGGCGAGAGGTCGTTGACGAGCTTGCCGTCGCGGCGGGTGGACATGAACGGTTCGACCATCGCGATCAGCTCGTGCCGGGCGAGGTCGGTGACGGCCTTGGCGCTGGCATCGAGGATGAAGGAGGTCCGGTCGTCGGAGAGGTCGATGCGGGTGAGCATCTTGCCGCCGTCGAAGCCGGAGGCCTTGATGGAGGGGGCGTCGTAGGCGGTGAAGCGGTCCTCGATCTCCCAGGATCCGCCCTGCAGGCCGCCCCGGTTCATCGAGGCGAAGACGACCTTGTCCTCGAGCGCGCCCAGCAGGAGGAGATCCTCGAGGATGTCGGCGGTGCCGAGCACGCCGTCCACGCCGGGCACGGCGAGGGCCTCGCGCATGCGGTCCAGCAGCTCGGTGCGGCTGGCCATGGCGTCGGGGCGGGGGCCGACGCCGAGGGCACCGCGGGCGGGATGGTCCGCCGCGATCACCATGAGGCGCCCGCCCGTGTCGGCGACGGTGCGGCGGCGACGGGCGGCGGCGAGGCGGGCGATGCGCCCCGGGTCCTCCAGGCGCACCCGCGTGACGTCCTCGTAGCTGCTGACGAACTCCGTGCTGCGGTCGACGTCGGTGCTCATGCGGGCTGCTCCCCCGTGGCGACGCCGCGACTGCGCAGCGCGGTGAGCATCTGCTCGACGGTCTGACCGTGATTGGGGTCGCCGCCTCCCAGCAGCAGGTCGATCTCCTCGCCCGTGGGCATCGCGGTCGAGCACTCCAGGCGGCTGGTGACGATGGCGCCGGCAGCGTTGCAGCGGGTGAGGATGGTCTCGAGGTCCTGTCCGGCCAGCAGGCCGTGACACAGGGAGCCGCCGAAGCTGTCGCCGGCGCCCAGGCCGTTGATGACGGTGATGGGATTCGGGGCGACCACGACGCGTTCGTCGGCGGTCTTGCCGAGCACGCCCTTGGGTCCCTGCTTGACGATGGCGATCTGCACGCCGGCCTCGAGCAGGGCGTCGGCCGCGCGTTCCGGATCGGTCTCGCCGACGGCGACCTCGCACTCCTCCCGGTTGCCGACGGCGACCGTGGTGTGCTTCAGCGCCTCGCGGTAGTGCTCTCGGGCGTCCTCCGGCGAGGCCCAGAACATCGGGCGATAGTCCAGGTCGAAGACGGTGTGGGTGGTGCGGCCACGAGCCTCGAGGGCGGCGAGGTGGGACGAACGGCTGGGCTCCTCGGACAGTCCGGTGCCCGAGAACCAGAACAGCGGGACCGCCCGGATCGCGTCGAGGTCGAGATGCTCCGGGGCGACCTGCAGATCCGGGGCGCTGGGCTGACGGTAGAAGTAGAGGGGGAAGTCGTCCGGCGGGAAGATCTCGCACAGGGTGATGGGGGTGTTCAGCTCGTCGTTGCGGACGACGAACCGTCCCGAGACGCCGAGGCGCTCCATCTCGCCCACCACGTAGCGGCCGAAGGGATCGTCCCCCACGCCCGTGATCACCGCGGGGCTGTGGCCCAGGCGGGCCGCGGCGACGGCGACGTTGGTGGGGCTGCCACCGAGGAACTTGCCGAAGCTCGTGATGTCCTCGAGGCCCTTGTCGATCTCCAGCGGGTAGAGGTCGACGCCGCTGCGACCGAAGGTGATGATGTCGAGGTCGGGTGCTGCCATGAGGTGCTCCATGTCTGCCTGCGCCTGTCTGCGCTGCGTGTGCTGCGGTGCTGCCTGTGTCCAGCACTGCGTCGACGGCGATGTCGGACGGGCGGCGGCGGATCGGTCCGGGCCGCCGCGCCTCTCGATGCCTCCATCGAACCATCGTGAACGCGCTTTGTCCAGACAAAGATGTGCATCGACTGCGGTGCTGTCAGCGCAGACGGATCACTCCGCCGGCCTCCCGGAACTCCCACTCGAGGCGTTCGAGGGTGAACTTCTTGGTCTCCGGCACGCGGCGGAGGAACCAGATGACCGCGAAGATGTTCACCGCGGCGAAGATGGCGTAGGTCAGCACCGGCCCGATCCCGTCCATCAGCACCGGGAACAGGAAGGTGACGGTCATGTTCGCCAGCCACATGAGCATGACCGCGAAGCCCGTCGCGGCGCCCCGGATCGCGTTCGGGAAGATCTCCGAGAGCAGCACCCACACCACCGGGCCGGGACCGGACTGCATGCCCAGCATGAACAGGACGATCACGACCACCACGAGGTAGGGCACGAAGGTGGGGATGTCCTCGGAGACGGCCCCGGTGTCGGTGAGGTACGGGTTGATCCCCAGCAGGAAGATCGCGGTCATCGCCAGCAGCGACAGCGTCAGGACGACCTGACCAACCAGCAGCACCTGCCGGCGGCCGAAGCGGCGCAGGGCGAACAGGCCCGCCGCGGCACCGACCACCGAGGCCAGCCCGGTGAATACGTTGAGGATGATGGAGGCCTGCGAGTCGAATCCGGCGGCCATCAGCACGCGCGGGGCGTAGTACATCATCGTGTTCACGCCGGTCAGCTGCTGGAGCACGGCGATCGCGCCGCCGAAGATGATGATCGAGCGCAGCCACGGGATCCGGAACGCCGCGCCCAGGCTGAGCTTCTGCCGCTTCTGCTCGAGCCGGTGGCTCTCGACCATCTCCGCGGTCTCGGCCGCTACGTCGTGCCGGCCGGGCACACGGATCCGCTTGAGCGAGCCGATGGCCTCCCGGATCTCGCCGCGGCGGATGTGCCAGCGGGCGGACTCCGGCATCATGCGGATCCCGATCCACAGGGCGATCGCGGGGATCGAGCAGATCAGCAGCATCAGCCGCCAGGCGTGACCGTTGCCGTCGGCCACGGTGACACCGCCGATACCGGCCAGCACGTCCCACGAGACGCTCTCGCCGGCCTGGTGGGCACCGCTGGGGTCGTTCTCGACCACTGCGGTCGGGCCGCCCTGGACCCCCGCGATGAGTGCATTGGTGGCGAAGGCGGCGAACTGGCCGGTGACGATCATGAGCTGATCGACCGCGACGAGCATGCCGCGCTGCTCCTTGGGCGCGGACTCGGAGAGGTACACCGGCACGGTGGTGGAGGCGCCGCCGACGGCGAGGCCGAGCACGAAGCGGGCGAGGTACATCAGCCAGATGTTCGGTGCCAGCGCGCATCCCACGGCGCCGACGAAGAACACGATGGCCAGCCAGATGATGTTGCGTCGGCGCCCGTAGCGGTCCGAGAGCCTGCCACCGACCACGGCGCCGACGGCGCAGCCCAGCAGGAGGATCCCGCCGACCAGGCCCTCCTCCACCGAGTTCAGGCCGAGCCCGCCGGCCTCGGTGGGCATGTACATGTACGGCAGCGCGCCGGAGATGACGCCCGTGTCGTAGCCGAACAGGAAGCCGCCGAGGCACGCGACCACGGCGAGCAGGGCGATCGGGCGCCTCTTGCCTGACGGCGGGGTCTGCTCGACCAGGTCCGGGATGCGCGGCGAGGCCGCGGTGGGTTGTGAGCTCATGCTCCCTCCTTGGAACGTGAGTCCGGCGCGGGGCCGGTCCGGTGCCGGGAGCGGCACCGTGTGACGACGATGCGGATCGGGGCCGCGACGGCGTCGGAGCGGTACGACGGGGTGGCTGCGGGCTGTGCACATCGACTGCGGACCGATCGGACGATGACCGCCATGTCATCACGGTGTATCGAACGGCAGTCACTTTGTCCGGTCTTACGGTGCATCCGGACGAACATGCGGGACGCTAGCACGACCCCCGGCCGGAACGGTACCCCCGGATTCGCCCTCCGCCCTGCGATCCTGCACCGGCGCCCACGTCGCGAGAGACCCGCCGCGGAGGGCCGGTCCGACCGTCCCTGCAGGTCGGACGGGCGAAGAGCCAGGACACACGAGTCGCCGCACGCCTTGTCATGACAAAGTATTGACACAGCCTGTCGCGATCGGCATGCTGGGCCCATACGAACTCACCGTCGAGTCGCTCGCGCTCGAACCGCTCGCGTCCGACGGTGCCGACCCTCTCCTCGGAGGCAGCATGAGCGTCCCCACCTCGACCGGCGCCGGCACAGTGCGCCTGACCGTCGCCCAGGCCCTGGTCCGCTTCCTCGCCGCGCAGTACAGCGAGCGCGATGGGATCCGCGAGCGCCTGGTCCCGGGCACCTTCGGCATCTTCGGGCACGGGAACGTGGCCGGCGTCGGCCAGGCACTGCTGCAGAACGCCACGGACCCCGCCCGCGGCGACGGGGCCAAGGACGAGGCCGCGATGCCGTACTACCAGTCGCGCAATGAGCAGAACATGGTGCACACGGCCGTGTCCTACGCGCGCACCCGCAATCGCCGTCAGCTGCTGGCCTGCGCCGCCTCCATCGGGCCGGGCTCGACGAACATGGTCACCGGCTCCGCCCTGGCCACCATCGACCGGATCCCCGTGCTGCTGCTGCCCAGCGACATCTTCGCCTCTCGCGCCGTGGACCCGGTGCTGCAGCAGCTCGAGGACGAGCGCGCCATGGACGTCAGCGTCAACGACGCCTTCCGGCCCGTCTCCCGCTACTTCGACCGCATCTGGCGCCCCGAGCAGCTGATCCCCAGCGCCCTGGCCGCCATGCGGGTGCTCACCGATCCCGCCGAGACGGGCGCGGTGACTCTCTGCCTTCCGCAGGACGTGCAGGCCGAGGCCCACGACTGGCCCGTCGAGTTCTTCGACGAGCGCACCTGGCACATCGCCCGGCCCGTCCCAGAACCGGCGGCGCTCGAGCGCGCGGTCTCCGTGATCCGCTCGGCCCGTCGGCCGCTGCTCGTCGCCGGCGGCGGGGCCATCTACTCCGAGGCGAGCGAGGCCCTGACCGCGTTCGCCGAGGCCACCTCGATCCCCGTGGCCGATACCCAGGCCGGCAAGGGCGCGATCAGCGGGGACCACCCCCTCAGCGCCGGCGGCGTCGGGGCGACCGGCACCGATGCCGCGAACGCGCTGGCCGCGGAGGCCGACGTCGTCATCGGCGTCGGCACCCGGTACACCGACTTCACCACCGCTTCGCACACCGCGTTCCGCAACCCCGACGTGCGCTTCGTGAACCTCAACGTCAAGGCGTTCGATGCGGCCAAGCACGCCGCCACCATGGTCGTGGCCGACGCCCGCGCGGGCCTCGAGGCGCTCACCGAGGCCGTGCAGGGCTGGCAGGCGCCCTCCGAGCACGCCGAGAACGCCGCGCGTCTGCGCCGCGAGTGGGAGGAGCGGATCGCGCCCTGCTTCGCGCCGCACGACCAGGAGCTGCCCGCGCAGACGGAGATCTTCGGCGCCCTGAACCAGCTGATGGGCGATGAGGACATCCTCCTCAACGCCGCCGGCTCCATGCCCGGTGACCTGCAGGCACTGTGGACCGCGCGGTCCCCGCTGCAGTACCACCTGGAGTACGGCTACTCGTGCATGGGCTACGAACTGCCCGCCTCGCTCGGCGCGAAGATGGCCGCCCCGGACAGCGAGGTGGTCGCGATCATCGGCGACGGCACCTTCCAGATGGCGCCGCAGGAGATCGCCACCCTCGTCGCCGAGGACGTCAAGGTCATCCTCGTGATCCTCCAGAACCACGGCTGGTCCTCGATCGGCTCGCTGTCGGAGTCCCACGGCTCCCAGCGCTTCGGCACCAAGTACCGCCTGCGCGACAAGGAGACCGGTCTGCTCGACGGGGAGAAGCTGCCCTTCGACATTCCGGCGAACATCCGCTCGTACGGGCTCGAGGTCGACGAGGTCTCCAGCACCGACGCCTTCCGGGAGGCCTACCGCCGGGCGACGGCGCGCACGCGGGCCACCGCGATCGTGGTCAACACCGACCTGTACGGCCCGCACCCGCCCGGCAGCGGCTGGTGGGACGTGCCGGTCTCGGCCACCGCGCGCCTGGACTCCACCCGCGCCGCCCGCGCCGAGTACGAGGCGGACCTCGCCCCGCAGCGCCACTACCTCTGACCGGCGACACCGCCCCGCCGGCCACCCACACTGCACCAGGAGATTCGCATGAGCTACGAGATCACCCATTGGATCGGTGGGCGCGAGAGCGCCGGAACCGGCTCCACCCAGCCGATCCTGAACCCCGCCACCGGCGAGGAGGTGGGCACCCTGCACCTCGGCGATGCCGCCACGGTCGACGAGGCGGTACGGGCGGGCGCGGCCGCGCAGCGGGACTGGGCCCGGGTCTCCCTGGCCAAGCGCACGCAGATCCTGTACCGGATGCGCCAACTGATGCTCGAGCACACCGACGAGATCGCCGCCGCGATCACCCGCGAGCACGGCAAGACCCTCGGTGACGCCAAGGGCGAGATCGCCCGCGGTCTGGAGACCCTCGAGTTCGCCACCTCCATCACCCAGGACCTCAAGGGCGGCTTCTCCGAGAACGTCTCCAGCGGCGTGGACGCCCACACCATGCGCCAGCCGCTCGGCGTCGTCGCCGGCATCACCCCGTTCAACTTCCCGGCCATGGTGCCGTTCTGGATGCACCCGATCGCCATCGCGACCGGCAACGCCTTCCTCCTCAAGCCCTCCGAGCGCGATCCGTCGGCCTCCAACATCGTCGCCCGGCTCTACCAGGAGGCCGGGCTGCCCGACGGGGTCTTCCAGGTCGTCCACGGCGGGAAGGAGACGGTCGATGCGCTGTGCACCCACGACGGCATCGCCGCGGTCTCCTTCGTCGGCTCCACCCCGATCGCGAAGCACGTCCATGCCACCGCCACGGCGGCGGGCAAGCGCGTCCAGGCGCTCGGCGGCGCCAACAACCACGCCGTGGTGATGCCGGATGCGAACATCGCCTTCGCGGCCGGTCAGATCGCCTCGGGGGCCTTCGGCTCCGCCGGCGAGCGCTGCATGGCCGTCCCGGTCGCGGTCACGGTGGGCGATGCGCACGAGCCCTTCCTCGAGGCCATCCGGGCCGAGGCGGAGAAGCTGGTCGTCGGTCCCGGCGACTCCCCGGAGACCGATATGCCGCCGGTGATCACGGCCGAGGCCCGTCAGCGGATCATCCGGATGACCGACGAGGCCGAGCAGGCCGGTGCCACCGTGCTGGTGGACGGCCGCTCCCTGGTGGTCGAGGGGTACGAGAACGGGAACTTCGTGGGCCCGACGGTCATCACCGATCTGGACCGCACCCATCCCACCTACACCGACGAGGTGTTCGGCCCGCTGCTGGTGGTCATGCACGTGCCCAACTTCGACGAGGCCCTCGACCTGGTGAACTCCTCGCCGTTCGGCAACGGCACCGCGATCTTCACCGGGTCCGGCCACTACGCGCGGCGCTACCAGGAGGAGGTGCAGGTGGGCATGATCGGCGTGAACGTGCCGATCCCGACGCCCGTGGGCTACTACTCCTTCGGCGGCTGGAAGGACTCGCTGTTCGGCGAGCACCACGCCCACGGCCCCGAGGCCGTCGGCTTCTACACCAAGCAGAAGGCGATCACCACCCGCTGGCCCCACCAGGACGAGCACCTGGAGAGCTCGATGAGCTTCCCGACCCACGACTGACCGGCGCCTGCCCCACCGCCGCCCCGCTTCCCGATCGAAGGAGATCATCGCCGTGACCGCTGATCCCGCAGGACCCACCGACCGCTCACGCAACCCCGAGCCGCCGTACGACAATCTCACCATCGGGGTGTGCCCCGACCAGTGGGGCGTGTGGTTCCCCGAGGACGAGAAGCAGATCCCGTGGCGCACCGCGCTGGGAGAGATGGCGGAGGCCGGGTTCTCCGTGATGGAGACGGGGCCCTGGGGGTACTTCCCGCAGGATGCGAAGCAGCTGCAGTCCGTCATGGACGAGCACGGGTTCCGGGTCGTGGCCGGCACCGGCTGGGGCGTCCTGCACCAGGAGGACGCCTGGCCCGAGACCGAGCGCACCTTCCGGGCGATCGCCGAGACCCACGCCGCCGTCGGCGCCGAGTACATGGTGCACCTGCCGCCGCTGTACCGCGACGACAAGACCTGGGAGTTCACCGACCAGCGGGAGCTGACCGGAGAGGCCTGGCGGCTGTACGTCGAGAACGCGAACCGGCTCGGCGAGCTCCTGAAGGAGGACTACGGGCTGACGATGGTGCTGCACCCCCACGGGGACAGCCACATCGAGACCCCCGAGGAGATCGCCCGGATCTTCGAGGCGACCGACCCGGAGCTGGTCTCGTTCTGCCTGGACACGGGCCACATCGTCTATGGCGGCGGGGACCCGCTGGCGATGATCGACGAGTACCCCGAGCGCATCGGCTACGTGCACATCAAGGCCTTCGACCCCGACCTCACGCGTGAGGCGCACGAGAAGGACTGGCCGTTCGGGGAGGCCGTGGCCAAGGGTGCCTCGGTGCGTCCGCCGGCCGGCCTGCCTGACATGAAGGACCTGGTCGCCAAGCTGGCGACCTTCGACCGGGAGCTGTACGTGATCTGCGAGCAGGACCTCTACCCCTGCGATCCGTCCCTG
This sequence comes from Brachybacterium sp. SYSU DS0246, assembly GCF_059391765.1. Classification (NCBI taxonomy): domain Bacteria; kingdom Bacillati; phylum Actinomycetota; class Actinomycetes; order Micrococcales; family Dermabacteraceae; genus Brachybacterium; species Brachybacterium sp. SYSU DS0246. The sequence continues at coordinate 37,942 of NZ_JBZXYT010000031.1, forward strand.
CCGCTGCCCAACGCGATCGCCACCCGCGAGTTCCTCGCCGACTGCGGCCTGGGGGTGCGCTGAGCCATGGTGAAGGTGCTGCTGGATCCGAGCATGTACCACCCGCAGCTGTCGGTCGCCGGGGAGCTGCACAAGGCGGCCGAGCTCGGCTACCGCTACCTCGAGCTGTCCCCGCGAGCCGACTTCCACGAGTGGCACCACTACCCCAAGGTCGATCGTCACCAGATCGCCGAGGTCAGGCAGGCGATGGCGGAGACCGGGGTGCGGATCCACGCGCTGAACCCCGTCTTCGACTGGGCGGCGACCGATGAGCAGGAGCGACAGGCGCAGGTGCGCAACTGGCGGCGGCTGCTGGAGATCGCCGACGCCCTCGAGGTGCCGCTGATCGCGACCGAGTTCTCGGGGGACCCGAACGAGCCGCGCCGCAGCGAGAACCAGTTCTACCGGTCCATGGAGGAGCTGGTCCCGGTGTTCGAGCAGTACGGGATCGAGTGCACGATCGAGGCGCACCCCTACGACTTCGTCGAGGACAACGACCGGGCCGTGCAGATCATCCGCGGCGTGGACCGCGACTGGCTGAACTACGAGTTCTGCTTCCCGCACGCCTTCCACCTGGGCCGCGGCGCCCGGGGCCCGCGCGAGATGATGGACTACGCCGGTCAGCGCCTGGCACACCTTCACATCGCCGACGTCTTCGACCACACGGCGAACGTGGGCAACCGGTACATCATGAACCCGCCCGGGGCCGACGCCCGCATCCACCAGCACAACGAGATCGGCCACGGCGAGATCGACTGGGACGCCGCCTTCGCCTACCTCCGCGAGCGCGAGTACGACGGACCGGTGACGGTGTGCGTCTTCGGCTGGGAGGAGCACGCCGACGAGATCAACGTGCGCATGCGCGAGCGGATCCTCGCAGAGCTCGGCGGGGAGTGATCGGTGGGGAATGATCGACGCATGAGCACCCCGCGCGAGATCGGCGTCGGCGTCGTGGGCCTCGGCTGGATGGGTCGCCTGCACGCCACGTCCTACCAGCGCATCGCCGCCCGCTTCCCCGAGCTCGGCGTACGGCCCCGCCTGGTCGCGGCGGCCGACCCGCTTCCGACCAACCAGCAGGCGGCTATGGAGCAGCTGGGGTTCGAGCGGGCGGTCGAGGGCATCGACGGAGTCCTCGCCGACCCCGACGTCGAGGCGGTCTCGATCTGCTCGCCGAACTTCCTCCACCGCGACCTCGCCCTCGCCGCCGCCCGGGCGGGGAAGCCGTTCTGGATCGAGAAGCCGATGGGCGTCTCTGCGGCGCAGTCCCGCGAGATCCGCGAGGCGGCCGACGACGCCGGGGTCGCCACCGCCGTCGGCTTCAACTACCGCCACGCGCCCGCGATCGCGCACCTGCGCGAGCTGGTCGGCTCCGGCCGGCTGGGGCGAGTGACGAACGTGCGCTGCTGGCTGTACGCCGACTACGCCTCCTCACCCGACGGGCCGCTGACCTGGCGCTACGACCGCGACAAGGCCGGGGCGGGCGTGATCGGGGACCTGCTCTCCCACGGGGCCGACCTGGTCCGCTACGTCACCGGCCAGCAGATCACCGAGGTCAGCGCCATGACCGACGTGTTCATCCCCGAACGGTCGATCCCGACCTCCGCAGGCGTGGGCCACGGCGGCATGGAGATCGGCGAGGAGCGCGGTCCGGTGGGCAACGAGGACTGGGTGGCAGCACTGGCGAGGCTGTCCGGCGGTGCCCACGCCACGCTCGAGTCCTCCCGCGTGGCCCGCGGCCACCGCAGCGACTACGCCCTGGAGCTGTACGGCACCGAGGGCTCCGCCCGCTGGTCGTTCACCCGGATGAACGAGTTCGAGGTGATGATCGGCGACGGCGGCCTCGAGCACGGCTACACCACGGTGCTCACCGGCGCCGGCCACGGCGAGTACGCCCGTTTTCAGCCCGGCCCGGGGATCCCGCTGAGCTTCGACGACCTCAAGGCGATCGAGGCGGCGCGCTTTCTCTCCGACATCGTCCACGGCACGGCTCTGGCCCCGTCAGCAGCCGACGGCGTGCACGCCGCCGAGGTGTGCGAGGCGATCGTGCGCTCGGCGGCCGAGCGGGCGTGGGTGGGCGTGCCGGGCGTGTGATCCCTCCGGCGAAGCCCGTCTCCGATGCACGGTCGTCGTCTACTGGCGACATAGCGGGTGCCGTTCGCAAATAGCGATCGGTACCCGCTATGTCGCCAGTACTCGGGCATACCGCCACCGGACGATTGCCAGGACGGGCCGTGTCATCCCCGGGGCCGACGGCTCAGCCCCTCGCGACCGCCGCGCTCAGCCGCTCGCAACCGCGGCGCTCAGCCGCTCGACCACCTCGGCGAGGCCCTGCTCGCCGCCCACATTGCCGGGGAAGACGACGTAGGGCATGCCCATGACCTCATCGGGCGCTTCCTGTGCGGCCAGCAGGGAGACCTGGCCGGGCCAGAACTGGCCCACCACCTCGGCGCGGCGGATGCCCAGTCCGGAGGCGGCGACCTCGTGGGAGGTGATGCCGCCCTTCGCGACCACCCAGGCGGGTCGAGCCTCGCGCACGCGGCGGACCACCTCGACCACGGCCTCGGAGACGCTGCGGGCGATGGCGAGGGACTCGGCGGGATCATCGGTGCGCACCAGGTCACGGCTGGTGTAGAGCACGCAGTCCTGTGCCCGCAGGGTCTCTCGCACCCGGGCGGTGACGTCGGCGAGGTGCTGGTCGCGGCGCTCGTCCAGCAGGGAGGGCACCTCCAGCTCGACCTCGACGAGGGTGCCGCGCTGCTGAGCAGCGCGCAGCTGGGTCGTCGTCAGGCCCACATGGGAGCCGACGACGACCAGACCATGGTCGAGGCGCCCCTCGGGGATCGTGATGGAGCTCGGCTCGACCACTCTCGCACCGGATTGGCCGGCCAGCGGTCGGACGAAGGAGGGCCCGCACCGCGTGATCACGGTCCTGCCCTCCGCCTCCATCCGGCCCACGGCCTCAGCCACGACCTCCATGTCGGAGTACTCGGTGGCGTTGACGACGACCCAACGGCGGCCACGGGCAGCGGCAAGGATCTCGTGCACACGGTCCGCGCCACCGGAGCGGATGTCCTCGAGCCCGATCGAGAGCACGTCGGCCGCCCGCACCGCTCCCCCGGAGCGCTCCTCGAGGAATTCGCGCAGGTCGGAGTGGGTGTACCCGAACGTCGCGTCGCGGGCGAAGTCGGTGTCCTCCACAGGCTTCGCCTCGCCGCCGACGACCGCGTAGTGCACGTCGTCCTCGGTGTACCGACCGGCTTCGAGCATCGCCGGCACGAACAGGATCGCGTCGACATCCACGCCGTGGGCAGCGAGCTCATCGGCGATCGCGGCCGGCTCGGCGATCACGTGCCCGCGCAGCGTCGAGTCCGAGCGGGAGACCACATGCAGACCATGGCGCGCGACCGGCGACTCCAGCACTCCGGCCAGAACTCGCCGGTTCAGCGCGACCGCCTCCGCCTCGTCGAGCGCCCGGGTGTTGGTCAGCACGAAACAGGCCGAGCCGGGCTGTGCGAGGACGCCGACGGGGATCTCGGGGTCGAGATCGAAGGCGACGTCCACGCCGGCGACGCACTGCGACCCGGTGGGGTCGTCGTCGAGGACCAGCAGTCGACGATCGGTGCTCTCGGACACGAGGACCTCCTCAGGCAGTGACCGTCAGGCGGCGATCACGAACACCACGCTGGAGAGCGCGAAGGCCACCAGGGAGATGGTCGTGCCGACCACGGACCAGGTCTTGAACGTAGTCACGGTATCGAAGCCGCAGAATCGGCCGATGAGCCAGAAGCCGGAGTCGTTCACGTGCGACCAGCCGATGGAGGCGGCGCCGATCGCGATGATCACGGCGGCCACGCCGACGGAGCCGAAGTCACCGGCCGTGATCGCCGGGGCCATGATCGAGGCACCGGTGGTGGCGGCGACGGTCGCCGATCCCTGCGCCACGCGCATCGCCATGGTGACCATGTACGCGGCGACGATCAGCGGCAGGCCCAGCGTGTCGAGCCCTTCGGCGACCTCCCCGCCGATCCCGGTCTGGGTGAGGATCTCGCCGAACGCACCGCCGGCGCCGGTGATCAGGATGATCGAGCAGACGGGTGCCAGGGCATCGTCCACCAGATCCTCCAGCAGGCCGCCGATCTGCTCGCCACGGCGGCGCCGCGGGATCACGTACAGCAGCAGCATCGCCAGCAGCGCGGACAGCGCCAGCGCCACGGGGGTCGCCCCGATCAGGCGGGAGAGCTGGAAGCCGAAGTTCCCCTCGCCGACGGTGCCCTGCTCGTTCAGCGTCGAGAAGGCGGTGTTGAAGAAGATCAGCACCAGCGGCAGCAGGAGCACCAGCAGGATCGAGCCGAACGCCGGACGCTCCTCCTTCGGCACGTCACGGGGGTCACCGAGCAGAGCGGGGACCGGGGTGTTCGGGAACCGCTTGGCGATGGCGCGGGCCACGAGGTAACCGCCGAAGTACCAGGTGGGCAGACCGATCAGAAGGCCCACCAGGACGACCAGGCCGATGTCGGCGCCCATCACGGTGGCCGCGGCCGTCGGCCCCGGGTGCGGGGGCAGCAGGGCGTGCATCATCATGAACGACGCGATCGAGGGCAGCACGTAGAGCATGAACGAGCCGCCCAGGCGGCGCGCCACCGTGTAGATCACCGGCAGCATCACGATGAAGCCGGCGTCGAGGAAGATCGGGAAGGCGTAGAACAGCGAGGCCACGGCGAGCGCGAGCGGGGCCCGCTTCTCCCCGAAGGTGTCGAGCATCTTGTCGGCCAGCACCTGGGCGCCGCCGGTGATTTCGATCAGTCTGCCCAGCACGGCACCGAAACCGACCAGCAGGGCCACGGTGCCGACCGTGGAGCTGAACCCTTCGATCACCACGTCGATGACGTCGCCGACACTGATGCCGGCGGCGAGGCCGGTGGCCACCGCGATGATCAGCAGCGAGAAGAAGGCATGCAGCCTCACCTTGATGATGAGGACGAGCAGGACGGCGATCGCCACGACGGCGATCGCCAGGAGCAGCCACACAGGCCGCTCCGCGAGGACGAGATCTTCCACGGGATTCTCCAGAGAACGGGGCGGGTCACCCCGTCGGCCCCCTCACGCAGTAGCGCTCGGGACCCGGGCGCGAGCTCGGGTCCCGAGCGCTGTGCTCAGGCCCGGGCGGCGATGCCCGGCCGACGGGAGGAGTCCGCCAGATTCAGGTAGGTGGGATGAAGCGGTCGAGCCGGTGTCAGTCGGCCTTCGGCGTCGGCTGCGGGGCCGGGCCCAGCTCGGCCAGCAGCTGCGACATCTTCGCGTAGGCCTTGTTGCGGTACGCGATGAGCTCCTCGCGGGTCTTCTCGTCGTAGTCGCCGAGCAGGCCCTTGCCGTTCTTGACGCCCTTGCGGTCCTCGGCGACGGAGTCGGTGAGGATCTGCGGCGTGGACAGGCGCTCACCGAAGGCGTCCTCGAAGGTCACGAAGCAGTTGGCGTACACGTCCAGGCCGGCCTGGTCGGCGATCGCGAAGGGCCCGAAGAAGCCGAGCCGGAACCCGAAGGTGGTGCGCACGATCGTGTCGACGTCCTCGGCGGTGGCCACGCCCTCCTCGACGACGGACGTGGCCTCCTTCAGCAGGGCGTACTGGAGGCGGTTGAGCACCATGCCGGGGGTGTCGGCGACCTGGGCGCCCTCGTTGCCGGACTTCGCCAGCAGCTCCTTGACCGCGGCGACCGTCTCGGGGGTGGTCGCCTTGCCGGCCACCAGCTCCACGCCGGGAATGAACGGCGCGGGGTTGGAGAAGTGGACGGTGAGGAACCGCTCGGGGTTCGTCACGGCGCTCTCGAGCTCCTTGACCGGGATGGTCGAGGTGTTGGTGCCGATGATCGCGTCGGGGCGGGCGTGCTCGGAGATCTTCGCGAGCACGTCGCGCTTGACGTCGATGCGCTCGAAGACGGCCTCCTCGATGAAGTCGACGTCGGCGACGGCTTCCTCGATGGTCTTGCCGGCGGTGATGTTCCGGGCGACGAGGTCGGCGCTTCCCGCGGAGTACAGGCCCTGGTCCTCGAAGTCGCGCGCTTCCTTCTGCAGGCGCTCGAGGGAGGCGTTCGCGTTGTCGATGCTGACGTCGGCGATGGTCACGTCGAAGCCGGCGATGGCGAGGACCTGGGCGATACCGCCGCCCATGTAGCCCGCGCCGACGATGGTCACGGTGGAGATGGTCATGAGGGAACTCCTTCGTCCGAGCTGTGCGCCCGTCACGGAGGAGGGCGCCGATGCCGCCACGCCCCAGGGCCCTGGTCCCGCCGAGCCCGAGTACGTGGTGTTGCCTTGAGAATAGCGATCCTATTGGATATTGGCCACCATGGTGGCCGGGCACACAGTACCAGTGTCACTCGGTCGCTCGTCCCGTGCTCGCGCCCGGCTCCCGGACGTCCCGCACGAGGGGCGACGCCGGTCGAGTCCGGCCTGGATATAGCCAACAAGCGACCACCCACCGAAGCCACCCCACGTACGGGCTCTATTGACCACGAAAGGGACGCCCGTCGAGTCTGCCCCGCATATGGCAGGGCAGACTCGACTGGCGTCCCCTTCGTGGACACGGGCGGCGGCACCGGTGCTGGCCGGCCCAGCCTGACCGGGCGATGCAGACCGGCCAGGCCTCACAGGCGGCGCTGCCCGTCGAATCCGGCTCAACGCCGCGCGACGAACCTCTGACGCTGCTCCCCCAGGCCCTCGATGCCCAACTCGACCACGTCGCCGTCAACGAGGTACGGGAACCGCCCCGACATCGCCACCCCCTGCGGGGTGCCGGTGTTGATGAGGTCCCCGGGCGAGAGCACCATGTACTGCGACAGGTGATGAACCAGCTGCGCGACGGTGAAGATCATGTCGGCCGTGGTGGAGTCCT